>CAYFSJ010000052.1:0-2678 GCA_964345765.1 uncultured Erysipelothrix sp. | reverse complement strand
TAAACCATTAACATCGTAAAACACAACACAACAACCAATTTCCCTAGGCGTGTTGGTGAGAGTGAAAAGATCGGAAGTAAGATCAATGGGATAAGCCCTAATAAAGCAGTCCACTTAAATGGTGGGATACCAATTGTTCTAGCATAATCAATATTGACATAGATGATTAATGCTAACCAAAGAATCATTGGTAACAATGATAAAATCGTCAATAATTTCTTGTCTTTCATGTTCTCAATTAAACCTTTTCTTCTCATAATCGCACTCCTTTATTTAGATTATACCATTATCTAAAATTTTAGTTTAATAAATGGTTTAATTTGTTATAATAAAAACAACTGTGAGGTACCCTATGCAAAAACTAATTATGAATTACTTAAATGCTGCGATAAAAGAAAAAGATCCACACTTTGATTTAAACCAATGGATTATTCGTTACAATCAAGAAAAGAACCCGCTAAACAAACTTAACCTTGAACTATTTGAGGAAGGACATCGAAAATATTTAGATGTCTGGGCACCCATGGAATTGATTGTTCGCTTTTCAGAACACAATATCCTGGATGAGAAAAGTTTAGGTGTTATTTTGTTGGACGCGCTCAAGAAAATTATTGAATATGACATGTATTCAAATAATTCACAGTTTACTGCCGAAGAAATGGATATTATCTACCAAGACTTATTAAAAATGATTCCATTATTGGGTTTGGACACTGAAACTTATTATATGGATAAAGTCAGAGAAATCGCAAGACTAATATAAAAACAACTCATCCATGGACGAGCTGTATGTTTTGTTGAGTAAATTGTTTTGAAATAATTTTAGAATATAAATTAATGTAGTCTTGAAATGAAATCTGCGAATTATTGGCCATCAACTCCATCTCAACTCCTACTAACTTCACTTGGATGCCTAAATGTTTTAGACCATTCTTCAAATAAAAATGTTCTCTTTTTTGACGAATGAGTTGATCATCGGTTTTAACTCTAGGCGATTCAATCTCTAATACTAGATTCTTATCATGATAATGATTAAGAATCTTTTTTAGTGCTTTAGACCCAATATTATGTCCTCTTTGATTTTCTTCAATGGCGAAATAATCTAACAAGATTAAATCCTGATCAATCAAAAAGATGGCTAAGCCGCTAAATTGTTGTTGATAATAAATACTATAAAGTTCTGCCTTTTGTTCTTTCTCTTTCTCTAACAATAATTCAAAGGGTTTACGCTCAACTTCTGGAAACGCCTTTAAATAGAGTGCCTCTAGTTTTGTTTTATCTTGTTCTTTAATTAATTGTACTGACATAAAAATCACCCCACAATCAGATATTCTAACAGATTTTAGATTTTAAGGCATTAAATCAATTTTACCCAACTGGTATTTTATGCGACTTCATGTTATATTTGGTTGTTGTAAAAGGAAATTGATAAAATGCGTGTGTTTGATTATGAAGATGTCTTACTTATCCCCGCTAAATGTATTGTAAAGAGTCGCAAAGAATGTGACACAACCATTAAATTTGGTAACCATACATTTGAATTGCCTGTCGTTCCAGCCAATATGGAAACGATTATTGATGAAAAACTAGCCGTTTATTTGGCTAAGAATAATTACTTTTATGTGATGCATCGTTTCAATCCTGAAGATCGTTTTGATTTCATTAAACGAATGCATGACCAAGGCTTAATCGCAAGTATTAGTGTTGGTATCAAAGATAGTGAATATGATTTTATCGATCAATTAAAACAAGAAAATCGCATTCCAGAATATATCACCATCGATATTGCCCATGGTCATTCTGATTATGTTATTAAAATGATTAAATATATTAAACAACATCTGCCAGAAGTCTTTGTTATTGCGGGAAATGTCGCCACACCAGAAGCAGTTAGAGAACTTGAAAATGCGGGGGCAGATGCCACCAAAGTTGGTGTTGGACCTGGTAAAGTCTGTATCACAAAGATGAAAACAGGCTTTGGCACAGGTGGTTGGCAATTAGCCGCAGTCAGATGGTGTTCTAAAGCCGCAAGAAAACCAATCATTGCGGATGGAGGAATCCGTGAAAATGGCGATATTGCCAAGTCCATACGAATGGGTGCCAGCATGGTCATGATTGGCTCACTCTTTTCTGGACATAAACAATCCCCTGGTAAAGAAGTTGAAATTGATGGCGTGACTTATAAGGAATATTATGGTTCTGCCTCTGAATATCAAAAAGGTGAATACACCAATGTTGAGGGTAAAAAAGAACTGGTTGTACAAAAAGGAGACATCCACGACACTTTAGTGGAGATGAAACAAGACCTTCAGTCATCTATTTCTTATGCAGGTGGTAAAGATTTAGATGCTCTTAGAGCAGTTGACTATGTCTTATTGTCCTCTAGTGTTCAAGATAATTAAGATTCTGTTAAGAATCTTTTTTTCTATTGAATTTTTATGGACTTCAGTTATGATAAGAATATGAAACCATTAATTATTTATTACACAACTACAGGCTTCACCAAACAATATGTTGATTGGATCTCATCAGAAATTGATTGTGATGTACTGAATGTTTTAGACACTAAAAAAGAAGATTTGTTGGAGCGTGATACTGTGGTGATTGCATCGAGTATTCATGGTGGAAATCTTAGAGACTTTAAAAAGTTTGAGCCCTTAATATCAGATCAAAGCTAT
>CAYFSJ010000051.1:0-2992 GCA_964345765.1 uncultured Erysipelothrix sp. | reverse complement strand
CAATCGCAGAAGATAATCCCGCTAAGACTAATCCTAATCCAGCAAAACTTCTTGCCCATGAGCCTAAGACTGGTTCTAACGCTTGAGAATAGACAATTGGACTATTGACTTCGGTTCCAGTACCAAATAAGACAGCTGAAGTAGTAATAATAACAGCTAATGTCATTAAAACACCAAGTGACACGTTTAAGTTTGTATCAAATTTAGAATCTTCAATGTCTGATTCTTTATGCCATTTATCTGTTGTGGCAATAGAGTGATACACTAAGTTAATTCCGATAATGGTTGTTCCAATTAAAGCAACCGTTGTTACGAGTGATCCATCTGGAACTGTTGGAATAAATCCTTTTAATAATGCACCTAAATCTGGACCAACAACAATTGCTGTAATGACAAAGATGATTCCCATTAAGGCAACAAAGCCTTTCATAATTAATTCAATAATATTCGGGGTTGAGAACCAAATGGCTGCAGCACTGAGCACTCCAATAATTAAGGCTGATAACCAAATCTCAAGACCTAAGATATCACTTAGTCCTGTTGTAGCACCAATAATATTACCTGCTTCAAAACCTAGAGCGGTTAAGCCCATAGCAATCGCAATAAAAATGACAATGAATGTCTTCCATACTTTTGAATTTGGTAATAAATCAGTTGCTCCTTCGATAATATTTTTATTACCGGCAATACCTAAGCGAGATGCCATATTCATAATAATAATGAGTGAAATCCCACTAAAGACAACCGACCATAACAATGCGTACCCAAAATTCGCACCCGCAATGGTAGAGGTTGTTATTGTCCCTGGCCCAATAAAGGCCGAGGTAATGACCGCTGCTGGACCAGCAGCCTTAACTTTTTCAAAAAAAGTTTTCTTTTGTTCCATACATTCTCTCCTTCTTTCTTCAATGATGGTTAACTGTCCTAATTATCATGTAAAGTTAGCACTTACATTGGCATTCTGTCTAATGTAAATTTGATTTTTTATCTCTTTGGGATAAACATCTCAAAAGAAACCTACCTTTAGTGAAAATTCATTACTTTGTCCTTTTTAATTCACCTTTTTTAAGGTAAACTTGTATCAGATTTAGAAAGAGAGATGTCCATGGATTTTTTCTTAACACTCCAAAATGTATCAGTACTCTTCTTATTAATAGTGATTGGATATATTGTTGGAAAACTAAAAATAGTTGACGAGTCTGGACAAAAACAACTGACTCAATTAATTTTAAAAGTTACTATGCCTGCCACCATTATCCTGGCGATGCAAATAGAATTAGAACAAGAACGCATAAATACGATGCTTCAAATTCTATTAATTATGGTAATCTGTTATACACTCATTACATTAATGGCTTATCTAGTGACTAGACGCTACCCATTAAAGGAAAATCAACAAGATGTTCATATGGTGGGACTAATGTTATCCAATACCTCCTTTATGGGCTATCCAATTGTTTTAGCCTTATTAGGACCTGAAGCCTTGTTTTATGCGGTCATTGCTGGTGGATTAGTCTTTGAAATCGTATCTTGGACCATAGGCACCATGTTAATTGCGAGAACTTCTAAAAAATCTAAGAATGGATCTAGCTTAAAAAGTGCTATTATTAATCCGGGTGTTATTTCAATCTTGATTGGTTTATTCTTCTTTTTAACCCAACTACAAATACCAGAACCAGTAAACTCAACCATGAGAATGTTAGGTCAAATCTCTTCTCCTGGGGCAATGCTGGTGGTTGGATTAATGTTATCAAGATCCAATATTAAAGAAGCCCTTCAAAATAAAACATTATATATTACTGCCGCCATTAAATTAGTGGTTACCCCACTCTTAATCTTAGTGACACTGTCCAGCTTAGGCATTACTGGAATTCGTCAAGTCATCCCAGTCTTAATGTTGGCGATGCCTACCGCAACCTATGTGGCCATGTTTGCTTCAAATCTAGGCAATGATCATAAAATGGCCAGTCACCTTGTCTTTTTAACATCACTTTTCTCAGTCATTACAATCCCAATTATTGCTTCATTAGTTCAATTATAAGGAGAAACTCAAATGAAAATTGTTATCGCATTAGGAGGTAATGCCTTAGGCAATACTCCACAAGAACAAAAGGAAATTCTCAAAGAGAGTGTTAAACCCATTGTTGATTTAATCCAAGAAGGACATCAAGTTATCTTAGCTCATGGAAATGGTCCTCAAGTTGGCATGGTCTTAAACGCTTTTGAGGGACAAGTTAATTTACCAATGGTAGAAGCCAATGCCATGACTCAAGGTTATATTGGATATCAATTACAACAGTCGCTTCAAAATGAACTTGATGAGCGAAACATTGATTTAGCCGTTTGTACCGTTGTTACCCAAGTAGTGGTGGATAAAAATGATACAGCCTTCAATCATCCAACCAAACCAATTGGTCCATTCTTAACTCAAGAAGAAGCTCAAAGTTTAGAACAAACAAATGGATACACCTATGTTGAAGATTCAGGAAGAGGTTATCGTCGTGTTGTCGCAAGTCCTAAACCGATCGATATTGTTGAAAAGGAAAGTATTAACCAATTAGTTAATGCCAATCAGATAGTTATTACCGTTGGGGGTGGTGGTATTCCAGTGATTAAAGAAGGAAACAAACATACTGGAATAGATGCTGTCATTGATAAAGACTTTGCCTCTGCTTTATTAGCACAACAGGTCGATGCTGATTTATTAATTATCTTAACAGCAGTTGATCAAATTGCGATCAACTTTAATCAGCCTAATCAAAAATGGTTGGATGAAATCAATGTCCAAGAAACTCAACAATATATTCAAGAAGGTCATTTTGCTCCAGGTAGTATGCTCCCTAAAATTGAAGCAGCACTCAATTTTGTGAAGTCTGATCCAAATAAGCGAGCATTAGTCACCTCCCTTGAAAAAGCTTCATTAGGAATTGCTGGTAAAACAGGAACCTTAATTAAACAGTAAGTAAAAAGATGATCCATTTCGATCATCTTT
>CAYFSJ010000050.1:0-3273 GCA_964345765.1 uncultured Erysipelothrix sp. | reverse complement strand
CAATCAATTCAGAGAGTCCACTATCTACTATCGATATCCCAATGACTGATAACCCCAAGATTAAGAGGTTCGTATCATTAATAAAACCACCAAAAGAAACTTGAATTGGGGCAAAATTAAAGAGGACCATTAGAAAACATAGTAAGAAGCTGGTTAATGCGCATAACCTCACTGATGTATAGCGCAATCCCAATTAGCAAGATATTTAATCCACCAATTTCTGCGCTCATAAGCGATCCTCCTAAAGTCTTGTTCTTAATATACCATATTGATATTCTGTTCAATAACCAAAATTGAGATTGACAGAGATTTAACAGAGACTAGTCAGAAACACACATAATTACTATGTGTCTTTTATTTATAACAATTGATAACGATTATCATTGTTATTATGAACACTTTTCTTGACAAGAAGGGCGAACATGACTAAACTGTCTATGAATTAGCCAAGGCTAACAAATGGAGAAACTATGACATTAAATGAAGCCAAGATTGGCCAAGAAGTAAGAATCGTTTCAATAAAAGGTGAAAAACATATCCGTAGACGATTAATGGATATGGGCTTAACCAAGAAACAAATTATTGTAATCAGAAAAATTGCGCCTTTAGGGGATCCTATTGAAATAAGAGTCAGGGGTTATGAGCTCTCATTAAGAAGAGAAGACGCAAAAAATATTGAAGTGGAAGTTGTATAAAGATGAGAATTGCCATAGCAGGAAATCCAAATAGTGGGAAAACAACTCTTTTTAACGTTTTAACCGGAAGTGCCCAACATGTTGGAAACTGGCCAGGAGTCACCGTAGAAAAGAAAGAAGGGTCTTTAAAAAAACACAAAGAGATCACCCTCATTGATTTACCCGGTATCTATTCATTATCACCCTATACTCTTGAGGAAGTCATCGCAAGAGATTTTTTAGTTAACGAAAAACCAGATGCCATCATCAATGTTGTCGATGCTAGTAATCTTGAGCGTAACCTATTTTTAACGACTCAACTCTTAGAACTAAAGATCCCCGTTATTGTCTGTTTAAATATGATGGATGTCGTAAGAGCACGTCACGATGAAATTCACGTTGATCATCTCTCTAAATTATTAGATGCGAAAGTCGTCGAAGTTGTCGCCAAACATAATAAGGGAATTGACGATTTAGTCGACCAAATAATTAACCTCTATCCTAAGAGTTCTAAACTCAATTGTTTTAGTGAAGATGTGACACAAGCCATCTATCAAATCGAATCCTATTTGAATCGTTTTCAATCAACTTTGCGTTTTGATGCGATTAAAGCTTTTGAAAGAGACGAACATTTATATGAACAGCTCAATTTAGCACAAAACAAAATTGACGCAATCGAAAAAATCATCAAACCTTTAGAAGAAAAGTATGAGGATGATTCTGAAGCCGTCATTATTTCTCAACGATATGACAAAGTCACAGAGATTATTCAAGCGTGTTCACACAAACAACCAATTATCTTGTCTGTAACCGATAAAATAGATAAAGTACTAACCCATCGTGTTTTAGGTTTACCAATCTTTTTCTTAATTATGGGGCTAGTCTACTATATTTCAATTACTACCGTTGGTGATTATGGGATTCAATTTATGGAATCCTTAATAGGGTCTCTCTCTGAATTACTCAATAATTTCTTAATTATGGTCAATACTTCTGATTGGGTTAGATCGCTCGTCGTCGATGGAATCTTTAATAGTATCGGCGCAATCTTTACTTTTGTCCCACAGCTTATCGTTTTATTCTTATTACTCTCAATCTTAGAAGACACAGGTTATATGGCTCGAGTCGCCTTTATCTTAGATAGAGTCTTCAGAAAATTTGGTTTATCCGGTCGTTCTTTTATCCCAATGTTAATTGGAACAGGATGTAGTATTCCAGGTATTATGGCCTCTAGAACGATTGAATCTGAAAACGATCGTAAAATGACCATCATCTTAACACCATTTATTCCATGTTCAGCTAAGGTCCCTGTCTTTGCGATGTTTATCGCACTCTTATTTCCAACTATGGCTTGGGTGGGACCAATGATTTATCTATTAGCATTCCTAGTCGTTATCCTAGCAGGTATCTTACTTAAGAAAACAAAGAGTTTTGGTGGACGTCCATCTCCATTTATTATGGAACTTCCTGAATATAAAATCCCTACGGTCAAATCACTCTTAATTCATATGTGGGATAAAGCTAAAGGATTTGTCAAGAAAGCGGGTACCGTCATCTTTGTGTCTGTTACTATTCTATGGATTTTATCTCATTTTAGCCCTAGTTTACAATTCTTAACGGATGATCAAATTAGTCAATCGATATTAGCTCAACTTGGCAATTTACTCCGATTTGTCTTTATTCCATTAGGATTTGGGGATTCGTGGGCACCTGTTACTGCTGCCATTTCTGGCATGGTCGCCAAAGAGGTTGTCGTAACGACATTTGCCTCAATCTCTTCGAGTGTTCCAGTGGTCTTCTCTCAAGTGTCTGCCTTCTCATTTATTATCTTTATCTTATTTTCAAGTCCTTGTGTTGCGGCGATTGGAGCGATGAGAAAAGAGTTGGGATCATTAAAACTAACTTTAACGGCCATTCTCTTTCAAACTGGATTAGCCTATATCTTTGCGATGATAAGCTATCAAGTAGGGTCACTATTATTTAGTGGTACTACAGCGACACAAAAACAAACGTTGGATTTTGTTTCCAATGAAATTCCCGAAACACTAAGTATTGATTATCAATCATTGTTTATCTTATTAGGTATCTTTGGCCTTATCTTACTGATTGTCTTTGGTCTTAGTAATATCATTAGAAGGGAGACTGTGACACATGACTTTAGCTGATGTCATTATTTTAAGTTTAATCGCCATTGCCATCATTCTATCCATTGTTAAAATGATTAAAAACAGAGAAAAACATGGTTGTGCTGGATGTGATAGCAGTCAACCTAAATGGATTCAAGACTACAAACGAAAAATCAAATAGACTAAAAAAAGACTGTTAATCAATTGAACAGTCTTTTACATTTGTTTTGTTCTCTTTATTAAATACCAAATGCAAATAAATAAAACGATTACTAACAACACTCTAATTATTGTATCTAGATATAAGTTGTAGATTTGTAACTGTGCCATATCATTAAGTCTGTTAATATTATTCATAATTTCTCCTTTACTTACTAAAATTGAAACAAATAAAAACCTGAGTTAATAGTACATCTCCGGTTTTAATATTAGAATTATTTAATTAGTTTATTTTAGAAATCCACCAAATATGT
>CAYFSJ010000049.1:0-3790 GCA_964345765.1 uncultured Erysipelothrix sp. | reverse complement strand
TTGTTCACAACGTTAATATGTTCTAATTTTCTGATATAGCTGAGACTAGTGAAATCATCTCGTTTGTTACCTGAAAAGGTGGTGAGTACTATTCCTTAAAGGCTCTTTTAACTACCTTATTATATTGATTAGTTATATCATATGCTTTGTTTCAGACTGTAGATACTATTGAATATTCTCGATTAAAACAGTATAGATACAAAAAGTTTTCATAATTTGAAAAAAATGTGAAATTGACACCGTTTTCATTTGATTTATTAATCACAAAATCATTAAAAGAATGTGAACGGTGTTGTTTTAATGATATAATAGTTTCGACATATAGGAGGAAAACTAATGAGTAAACAAACCGTACGTGATATTGATGTTAAAGGTAAAAAAGTCTTAGTTCGCGTAGATTTTAACGTGCCTTTAAAAGATGGTAAAGTTGCTGATGATAACCGAATCGAAGCGGCTCTACCTACGATCAAGTATTTATTAGAACAAGATGCTAAAATCATCTTACTCTCTCACTTAGGAAAAGTAGACCACAAAGATCCTGAGAAAACTGAGAAAGACAAAGCGAAGAATAATATGGCTCCAGTAGCAGAAAAGCTACAAGAAAAAGTAGATGCTCGCGTAATCTTTGTGGATACAACTCGTGGAGAACAACTCGACAAAGCAGTTGACCAGTTAAAAGAAGGTGAAATTATCTTAGTTCAGAATACTCGCTATGAAAAAGGTGAGAGTAAGAACGATCCTGAACTTGCCAAATACTGGGCTTCATTAGCAGATGTCTTTGTTTCTGACGCATTTGGGTCAGTTCATAGAGCACATGCTAGTACTGTTGGAGTCGCAGACTATTTAGACAGTGCTTCAGGTTTCTTAGTTGCTAAAGAGATCGACGCATTATCATCTGCTTTAGACAATCCTGAAAGACCATTTGTGGCAATTTTAGGTGGAGCTAAAGTATCGGATAAGATTGGTCTTATCGAACATTTACTAGACATTGCAGATAAAGTTATTATCGGTGGTGGTATGGCTTATACTTTCGCAAAAGCGAAAGGCTATGAAGTGGGAACCTCTTTATTAGAAGAAGATAAAGTTGAGCTCGCAAAAGAAATCATGGAGAAAGGTAAAGGCAAATTAGTGTTACCTGTTGATACAGTGGTTGCTAAAGAGTTTAATGAAACTTCAGATTCTAAGACTGTTCCAGCGGATGGTATCCCAGCTGATTACATGGGCTTAGATATTGGACCAAAAACAATTGAATTATTTAGAGAAGAACTTCAAGGTGCTAAGACTGTTGTCTGGAATGGACCTATGGGTGTCTTTGAAATGGATAAATTCGCGACAGGTACATTAGAAATTGCTAAAGCGATTGTTGAACTTGAAGGAGCTAACACAATTATTGGTGGTGGTGATTCTGCTGCTGCCGCAATCAAACTTGGCTTTAAGGATAAGTTCACTCATATTTCTACAGGTGGTGGAGCTTCCATGGAATTCTTAGAAGGTAAAGAACTTCCTGGTGTTGCTGCTATTAAAAATAAGGAGTAATGATTATGCGTAAACCAATTATTGTTGGAAACTGGAAAATGAACAAACTTTCCAAAGATGCGATGGACTTCGTAAAAGAGGTGGATGGAAAACTTCACGATGCTGGAGACTTTGGGATTGCCCCTCCATATACTGCACTTTGGACTGCTCAACATTATGCTGATAACTTAATTGTTGCGGCACAAAACGTTCACTTTGAACCTTCTGGTGCTTATACTGGTGAAGTTTCTGTTGAAATGTTACAAGAGCTTGGCATCAAATGGGTTATCCTAGGCCATTCTGAGCGTCGTCAGTATTATAATGAAACAGATGAAGCCATCAACAAAAAAGTGAAAGTTGCTTTAGAGAATGGATTAACACCAATTGTCTGTGTTGGTGAAACATTAGAAGAGTTTGAAGCTGGACAAACTGAAGAAGTTGTTCGTCGTCAAACTAGAGATTGTCTCGCTGATTTAGAAGGTGATGTTAATTCAATTGTTATTGCTTATGAACCGGTTTGGGCTATTGGAACTGGTAAATCTGCGACTAAAGAAATTGCTCAAGATACTTGTGCTTTAATTCGTGATGAACTTAAGAAAGTTTTATCTGAAGAAGCTGCAGAAGCAATTCGTATTCAATATGGTGGATCAGTTAAACCTGATAACATTGCTGAATACTTAGCTCAACCAGATGTGGATGGTGCCCTAGTGGGTGGTGCTTCACTGAAGGTTGATTCATTCTTAGAACTAGTTAATGCGGTAAAATAAAAAACAGGAGGAGAAAATTTATTATGCCTATTATTATTGATGTATATGCACGCGAGGTTATTGACTCTCGTGGGAACCCAACTATTGAAGTTGAAGTAACAACTGAATCTGGTGCGTTTGGACGCGCTATCGTACCTAGTGGAGCTTCTACTGGTGAAAGAGAAGCACTAGAACTTAGAGATGGTGACAAGAGCCGTTACGATGGTAAGGGTGTTCTAAAAGCAGTTGAAAACGTAAATGAAATTATTTATGAATCAGTTGTTGGATTAGACGTTCGTGAACAAAACGTGATTGACCAAGTTATGATTGACTTAGATGGTACTGATGACAAGTCTAAACTTGGTGCTAACGCAATCTTAGGTGTTTCTATGGCTGCTGCTCATGCTGCTGCTGAATATTCTGGAATGCCACTTTATAAATACTTAGGTGGGTTCAACGCGAAAGAACTTCCAGTTCCTATGATGAATGTTATCAATGGTGGTTCACACGCTGACTCTTCTGTTGATTTCCAAGAATACATGATTATGCCTGTTGGTGCTAAATCTCTTAAAGAAGCTTTACGTATGGGTGCTGAAACTTTCCACGCACTTAAGAAAGTTCTTAAAGACAAGGGTCATGTTACTGCTGTTGGAGATGAAGGTGGTTTCGCTCCTAACTTAGCTTCTAATGAAGAACCTCTAGAAGTTATCGTCGAAGCAATTAAGAAAGCTGGTTACAAACCTGGTGAAGAAATTGCGATTGCTATGGACGTGGCTGCTTCTGAATTCTATGATGGTAAAAACTATGTATTAGAAAAATCAGGTGGAGACAAATTATCTTCTGAAGATATGATTGATCTATTAGAAAAATTCGTTGATAAATATCCTATCGTTTCAATTGAAGATGGACTTGCTGAAGGCGACTGGGATGGTTGGAAGAAACTAACTGATCGTTTAGCTGATAGAATCCAAATCGTTGGTGATGACTTGTTTGTTACTAACACTAAGATCTTAAGAGAAGGTATCGAAAAAGAAATTGCTAACTCAATCTTAATTAAAGTGAACCAAATCGGAACATTAACTGAAACTTTCGATGCAATGGAACTTGCTAAGAGAAATGGTTATACTGCAGTTGTCTCACACCGTTCTGGTGAAACTGAAGATACAACTATCGCTGATATTGCTGTCGCATTCAATGCTGGTCAAATTAAGACAGGTTCAATGAGTAGAACAGACCGTTTAGCTAAATATAACCAATTACTTCGTATCGAAGATGAACTTGGTGAAGTGGCTAGATACTCTGGTGCTAAAACTTTCTATAACAAGAAATAATTGATTGACTAAACTACACTCTCGGGTGTAGTTTTTTTAGTAGTTAATCGTCCAAGTGAAGAAGAAATATAATACGATTATAAAAGACTAAATAATTTAGAGTATGAACTTAAATTGAAAGAATCTCAACAACAGTATCATGAATAACTAAAAGACTCGAAGAACTGGATGAGATGGTCCAATAATCAAGTTATATAG
>CAYFSJ010000048.1:0-4280 GCA_964345765.1 uncultured Erysipelothrix sp. | reverse complement strand
GTCGTAATATTGACATCTTTGACCAGACGTCTTATTTCTTCACGTATTCTTAAGCGTAAGCGAGCATCTAAGTTTGAAAGTGGTTCGTCCAATAACAGAATACTTGGATTTTGAACCAAGGCTCTAGTAATCGCCACACGCTGTTGTTGACCGCCAGACATGGTTGAAGGTTTCTTATTTTCTAACTCTTCAATGCTGGTCAGTTTCATGTATTTACGAGCCGTTTCTGCTGCTTCTTTTTTAGGGATTTTGTTATCACCAACGGTTAATGGAAACATCACATTTTCCAATACTGTCATATGAGGATAGAGCGCATAGTTTTGAAACACAAAACCAATATGACGATCTTTTGGATGTTTTTGAATCATGGATTCACCTTTGTTCAAAATATCTCCACTGGTAGGATCTAATAATCCTGCTATTAAATTTAAGATTGTGGTCTTACCACAACCGGATGGTCCAAGTAAACAAACAAGTTCTCCTTCATTGATGGAGAAATTGACATTTTTTAAGGCTTCAAATCCGTTTTCGAATACTTTACGTAGGTCTTTTATCTCTATCAAAATGGCCTCCCAATCGTTATCTTTAAATAACATTCAATAATAACATCCATCTGACATTATAGGTCATCAGACTATTAGTTTTCATCTTAATCTTGTTAAGTTTTGGTTAATAAGAAACCTAGATTAAATCTTTATTCTTAAACATTTTAATTGAAATCAACACAAATCCTAGAAACGAAAGAAAAATCAGCATAATAATTAGTATGGATGTCGATGATAATTGTTCTAAGTTTTGTTGAGTAAACCAAGTAAAGAGTGACTCAATTCTTAGTTTATCGCTCAACTCAAATAAAATCGGTCCTAAATACATAATCAGTATCAACAACAAACTGGCTTTATCCCCTTTGTTACCAAAGATAAAATAGAATAACATCCCAATCCCAAACATAAACAAATGACTAACCATTAGTATAAGTGAAACATTTAGAATAATTGTATGCTGTTCATTGGTTAATAATTGTAACAACACCAAAGTAAGATGAATCAGTAAAATTGAGATAATTCCTGCTAATACCTTCAAAACTAAGACTCTAGTTCTAGAAATAGGTTTACTTAATAAAAAATCAGCTGTTTTATCACTTTCTTCAGTAGAAGCCAGTTTGTAGCCTAAGAACACACCATGAATACTTAACATGATAATAAGGTAATAAGCTAACATGGAATAATAACCGCTAAAATCAGTTAAGTTTAAATTATTCATCCCAAACATGCTCTTTAGAATGCGTGGAAATGCCTCCATAAACTCAGTGACTGCTGGTCCACTTAATTCAAAGACTTGAAACTCCATTAATCCAACTAAAACAAAGGCAGTGAGGATAAACGACCATAACAAAGTTTGAAGTCTTAGTCTTTTTAATTCCAACATTAGTAATTTCATAGTAAATCTCTCCTTTTGATACTAACAAACGAGAGAACAAGTAAAAGGATGATGAACCCTAACCATAAACCTACATGATTGATTGAATCAATCAGAATCTGATTAAAATCAAAATGACCAAATGGCGTTAGATTAATTAACCACTGAGCATCAATCATCCTGCCTAGTAATAACATCATAAAAAACAAGAAGACAATTGCACTTGATAAGCCAAGTGTTTTCTTAATTTTTAAATTAAGAGTTCCTATTAAAAAACCTAAACTGAAAAAGAATAAACTAAGTATAAACCCACCCAACCAAATGTGAATGACTGGTTTATAATCTGTTATTTGATTTTGATTAATAGTTATAAAAATGATGGCTAATAAAACAAGATTAAAGAGGAACACATAAAATAAACCAACTATCAGTTTATTTAATGCTACCCTCATGCGGCTTATTGGTTTAGCGTATAAGAAATCAATTGATTTCGTTTGTTTCTCCAAGGAAGTTAAACCTAATCCAATGTTCATACTGAAAATAACAACTAATAGATTAACGTAGGTAAATAAATAACTGAAAAACCCTCCAAAACTTAAAAATGAATGAATCTCAATGCCCATTACATCTAATATTTGTTTTGGGAAGTTCTCTAATAATAGCATCATTTGTTGGCTTTGATCTTTAAAAGCTGGATAAAATGCTAGAAACAAAATCAGGATTAAACTGCCTAAGAATATCCAAGTTAAACTAGAGACCAAATTATTCTTAAACTCAAACTTAAACACTATTCTGACTCCTGATAATATTGTAAAAATATCTCATCTAAGCTTGGATCTTCGATTAATAAATTCTCAATTGGATAATTATTTAAGATGTTAAGTAAGTCATTGATATGACCTTGATAATAATAGGTGTTGGTTAATCCTAATTCTTCTTTAAGAGTTAGTTTTTGGTTAAGGCTGATTAAGGTTTGTTTATTGGCAGTCACATGACAGATTTTGTAATTAAATTGTGTTAAATCTTGTAAATCTTCGATTAATCCATCTTTAATTAATACGATTCGATGACTTAATCGTTTAATTTCACTTAAGATATGAGATGAAAATAAAATAGTGGCACCATTCTTATTTTCTTGTTCTAAAAGTTCAAAAAAGGTTTGTTGCATAAGAGGATCTAAGCCACTGGTAGGCTCATCTAAAATAATAAACTTGGGTGAATGTAATAATCCTTGGACAATTCCGACTTTTTTCTTGTTACCTAAGGATAGATCATCTATCTTTCGATGAACATCTAAATTGAGTCTATGACAAAGTTCATTCATTTTATCTTCATTGACACCTGGATAAAATGATCTTGAATAGTTTAATAAATCGATGACCTTCATATTGTCGTAATAAGCAATCTCGGAAGGTAAATAGCCTATGTCTCTTGCTATTTCGACTTTATCTGTGACGCTATCTAAGCCAAAGACTTTGATGCTACCCGATGTTGGGTATAACAGGTTTAAAATACAACGGATGGTAGTTGATTTTCCAGCTCCATTTGGTCCAATAAAACCTAAAATCTCACCTTCTTTAATATGAAATGTGACATCTTGGACACCTCGTTGTTGACCATAGTATTTCTTTAAATGATTTATTTCTAAAATATTCATCGTTCACCTCAAAGCCATTATATCACCTAAGACTTTTAGTGTTAAAATAAGGGTATGAATATTATCGAATACATTCAAGTACCCAATGAAAATCCTGTCGACTTTAACCATGAAGTTGATGCTTTGATTTTAGCGATAGCATCTTATTTCGAGTTTGAAGATATTAAGGAGGTCAATCAATTTCCACTTAAATTAAAAGATTTAAATGTAATGAACAAACTTGATGAAAATCATAGTAAATTACGTCAACAACATAATGACCTAATCTCTGCGATGATGGCCTCTGATCGTTTTGGTGAGTTGGAAATACTTCATTTTGAGAACGAACTTGATTTACAGACAGAACATCAATTTTTCGGGATTACTTATCACTATAACCAACAATTGTTTATTGCTTTTAGGGGAACCGACTTTTCACCGGTAGGTTGGAAGGAAGACTTTAATATGTCTTTTGCCCAATATATCCCCGCTCAAAACTCAGCTCTTAATTATTTGAATAAGCATAGCGATCAATTTGATTGTCCGATATATTTAGGGGGTCATTCAAAGGGTGGGAATTTGGCTGTTTATGCGGCGGCTCACTCAAAACACAAAGATCGTATTATGAGAATTTTTAATTTTGATGGACCTGGCTATAATCAAAACTTTGTTGAATCTTTACAGTATGAGAAGATACTTGATCGTGTTGTGAAATACACTCCTTATGCGGCGATAGTCGGTCGATTATTAGACTCCAAAGAGGAAGAGATTATTGTGGATAGTAAGAATATCTCGTTTTTTCAACACAATGCCTATGAATGGAAGATTGATGAGGATCATTTTGTTTATCTTCAAGACTACTCCCCTGCTTCCAATCATTTGAGTGAATCGATTAAAATATGGATTAATGAAGTTCCTGAAAAACAACGTCGTTACATTGTTAATGAAATTTATGATGGTTTCTTAAAGCTGGATATCGACTCCTTAGAAGATGTCAAAAAGTATATGTCTTTAGATACTTTGAAAACAATGATTGATGTACATCGCAAAGCTGATCCAGAGTTTAAAGAAACGATTCGTTCACTATTATCTGAATTTATTAAAGAGTTTGTTAATTTTAAAAAAGACCAAGTTAATTGAAATCTTGGTCTTTTCTTTGATAATTAATTTTGTGGGTAACAAGAATAGTCTAAGTCCATCAAGCTAGTGACCAAATCAGAAAATT
>CAYFSJ010000047.1:0-4342 GCA_964345765.1 uncultured Erysipelothrix sp. | reverse complement strand
TTCTTATAGTTTATGATTTTTCCTATTTTCTGTCCATATTTACAGTATAGTACCATTTTTATCTTATATAGAAATGGTAGACATTCTATAGTATTGGTTAATAAAACAAAAAAATCACCTCTTTAGGTGACTTTATTCGTTAAATGGTGGACGATAAGGGATTTGAACCCCTGACCCCCTGCACGTCAAGCAGGTGCTCTCCCACTGAGCTAATCGTCCAAAGCGTGCTCATATCATATCAAATCCAAATAAAATTGTCTAGACAAGGAATTAATATTGTATAATGTCAAAGAAGGAGTTTTCTAAATGAAAATAGTAGTCGTAGGTGCAGGAAAAGTTGGCTCACTATTATGTGAGGATTTATCCAACGAAGGGCACGATATTATATTAATAGAAAAAGATGAATTCGAATTAAACGTACTCATCGATAAACTAGACATAACCGGAGTCATAGGCAATGGGGCAGACATAGACGTCCTAGCAGAAGTCGGAATGAAAGATACTGACGTCTTTATCGCCGTCACCCAAAAAGATGAAATCAATCTACTAGCCTCAGTCATAGCTAAAAAGATGGGAGCCAGTAACTCAATTGTCAGAGTACGAAACACAGAATACAACGAACACCTTGAGTTCATGAAAGATTCACTCGGCATTACCTTAATGATAAACCCAGACCATCAAGCCGCTTTTGATATTATTCAAACCCTTCAATATCCAGCCGCATATAATGTTGAATCATTTGCCAGTAATCGAGTTAACTTAGTTGAGTTTGTCATCGAACAAGATTCAAAATTACTAAACTTACCCTTATCAGAATTCAGACACATTTACGGAAATGTATTAGTAGGGGTCATCCTCAGAAAAGAAGAAGTCATCATTCCAGATGGTTCTTTCGTCATTCAAGAAGGAGACCATATTTATGTCACAGGCAACCAAAAAGACATGAGAAACTTCGGACTCAATATCTTCGAAAACAACAAAGTTAAAAAAGTCTTCATTATAGGCGGAGGAAACATTACCTTCTATCTCTGTCAGTATTTTGAAAAAATGAAGATTCACGTTAAAGTGATAGAAAATAATCCTAAAGCAGCTCAAGCCTTAGCCCAACGCTTTGACAAGTTTGAAATTATCTTAGGGGATGGAACCAACCAAGATTTCTTACTCCACCAAGGGATTGAACATTATGATGCACTCATCTCCTTAACAGGAATAGACGAAGAGAACATTCTAATCTCAATGTTTGCCCATCAACAAGAACTTAGTCGCATCATCACCAAAGTCAATCGTACCGATTTATTAAAAATCGTAGGAGATGTCGGACTACAAACCATTATCACACCAAAAAGTATTGTCGCTGATCACATCATCTCAATGGTTAGAGCACTCTATAATTCTCAAGGATCAAACGTTGAAGCGCTCTATCGACTTATAGGAAATCGAGTCGAAGCACTTCAATTTAAAGTGAACTCAAAATCAAAAGTCATTAATACCCCATTAAAAGATTTAAAAACAAAACAGAATCTTTTAATCGCCTATATAATTCGAGGCAATAAATTATTCTTCCCAACCGGAAATGATTCCATCTATCCAAACGATTCAGTCATCGTAATATCCAAAACAACCTTGTCTGATTTAGACGATATTTTAGTCTCATGAACTTTCCAATCATAAGAAAAGCAGTAGGGCGACTACTAATCGTCATGATTATCTTATTGGCCTTTCCACTCATCGTCGCACTAATATATCGTGAACCAACCTTAAACATTATCAGTTTCTTAGTACCAATGGTCTTAGTCGGAATCTTAGGTTATCTATTCTTACAAGGAAAAGAAAGTAACCGAAGACTCACCTCCAAAGACGGACTATTTATCTGTGCCATTCTTTGGTTACTCTACTCATTAATTGGTGCACTACCCTTTGTCATCAGTAAAGAAATACCAAGCTTTATTGACGCTTTCTTTGAAACGATGAGCGGATTCACAACCAGTGGAGCCTCTGTATTGAGCGACGTTGAAGCACTCAGTCACTCGATGTTATTTTGGCGTAGCTTTACACACTTAATCGGAGGAATGGGAGTTTTAGTTTTTGCACTTGCAATCTTACCAAGTTCTGGAGGAGACCTAGTCCATGTCATGAAAGCTGAAGTTCCAGGACCAACCTTTGGTAAAATTGTCAGTCGCTTAAAACATACCGCCCGAATTCTCTATATTATTTATTTAGTGATGACACTGGTACTAATCGTCATCCTAGCATTAGGACCAATGAATTTATTCGACTCAATACTCCATTCCTTTGGGGCAGCAGGCACCGGAGGTTTTGGCATTAAAAATACATCTATGGCATTCTATAACGATCCATACTCAGAAGTAGTCTTAGGAGTGGCCATGATACTCTTTGGTGTTAACTTCAATCTTTACTACTTTATTCTATTAGGTAAGGTGAAAGAATTTTTTAAATCTGAAGAATTACGAGTTTATTTAGGAATCATCATCGGTGCCATCATCCTAATAACACTAAATATATCAACAAGTTATCAATCAATCTCAAAAGCAATCCGTGATGTTTTCTTTACTGTCTCATCCGTCATAACCACAACCGGTTATTCAACAGCAGACTTTGGATCATGGCCATTATTTAGTCAAATGATTATTCTATTACTTATGTTCTGTGGAGGGATGGCAGGCTCAACCGCAGGAGGCTTAAAAATAAGCAGAATTATCGTTATGTTTAAAACCGCCTTCAGAGAAATAAGAGCCATCGTCAACCCGCACCGTGTACAAGCCATTCATTTTGAGAACGAACCCATCCCAGATCGAATCTCGCGTAGTGTCGGATCTTACTTTATCTTATATAGTCTGTTATTCTTTTTGATTATGGTCATCGTTTCATTAGATTCACCCGATTTAATGACGGCCTTCTCATCCACCTCAGCCACAATAAACAATATAGGACCAGGATTATCCATGGCAGGACCAACCAGCAACTTTGGTTTCTTCAACGATTTCACAAAAGTTGTATTAACTTTCTCCATGTTCTTTGGTCGATTAGAACTGATACCAGTAGCCATATTATTTATGCCATCCACTTATAAAAAGTCTTAATGAATATGATAGAATGTATGAGAGGTAAATCATGAAAAAAGTACTATTAATTATTCTCGTTCTATTATTAGGCGCTTGTTCTACTAAAGATAAACAAGAACCAGTTGAAGAACCAGAAGTTATTGTCAATCCACAACCAGAGCCACAACTAGAACCAGAACCAGAACCTGAGCCTGAACCTGAACCAGAGCCAATTATTTCTCGTTTTACAGGTTTAGAGATTGAAGAAAAATATCAAAATATTAGACCAGTTATGGTCATGATTGATAATCATCATGATGCTCGAAATCAAATGAACGTATCTAAAGCATCCATAGTTTATGAGATGAGAGTTGAAGGTCCCTATACTCGATACGCTGCTTTATTTGAGCCATCCGATGAAGAGGTGATGGTAGGACCAATCCGCTCTGCCCGTCCAAACTTTGTTGAGCTCGCAGCAGCAAACAACGCCATCTATGCTCACTATGGTGGAAGTGACGATGGATTAAGAGCCATCTATGCTAAGGGGATTACCGATATTGACGGTGGAGTCTTAGAAGGGGTCGTCACCTTTAGATACTTTGATACAGGAAAAGTAGCCCCACACAATGCCTATTCTATTATTAATGATATTTACGATTATGTAGAAACTAACAATATTGAATTAACAGATGAGAGTCAAAATTTTTCTTTTTATGAAACATTTACCCCTCTAGAGTCAGACTCAGTGGCAACTGAGATAGAATATGCCTATGATCCAACTTGGAATGCCATCCGTTTAGAATATAATGAAGAAACACAAACCTATTTTAGATACCGTGAAGGTACTTTACAAGTGGATGAAACAACAGGTGTTCCTGTGACGCCAACCAATGTTATTGTCCATATCGCTGATTCATATGTCTATACTGAATATGGTCATAAAGCGTTCAATACCATAGGCACTGGAACAGGTTACTACTTCACTAATGGGCAAGTGATGGAAATCAATTGGTCAAAGGCCAGTGAAGATGCACCAACCGTATATACCGATCAAAGTGGTCAACCACTTAAACTCAATCCTGGTCAAACTTGGATCTCAGTGATAGATTCTTGGATGCCAGTTACTTATTAAGACAAGTTGTACATTAGGTACAACCTTGTGCGTCTGTGGCGCAATGGATAGCGCATCTGATTCCGGTTCAGAAGGTTGCAGGTTCGATCCCTGCCAGGCGCGCCAAATAGATAAATGAAAACAGGACAATTTGTCTTGTTTTTTTATG
>CAYFSJ010000046.1:0-5341 GCA_964345765.1 uncultured Erysipelothrix sp. | reverse complement strand
TAATGTGTTATTATGTATCCATGAATAAATTAAAGATACTAGTTGTTGACGATGAGAAATTACAACATCAAACACTCAATCAATTCTTTATGGATTCAAACTTTGAAATAGAACCTTATTACTATTTAGGTTATAAGGATTTTTTCTTTGACTTAGAAGATCATCTTGATGCTAATGCTATCTTTTTAGATGTGGAAATGCCCGAAATGGACGGTTTAGGAATGGCCAAGCGAATTAGAGAGACACTACCAACCATCCCCATAGTATTTATCACTGCCTATAGTGAATATGCTATAAAAGGATATGAGGTTTTAGCACTTGATTATCTACTAAAACCAATCACTTTAAAACAACTTAATCAAACACTCGATCGGATTATACGTATTGTCCCTAAACAGGATGAATTTATTATGATTAATCAGAAGAGAATTAATATCAATGATATTTACTATATTGAGTCACAAGGTCATTATTGTATAATTAATTTCTATAATGATGCTGAATTAATAAAAGATTCATTAATTAACCTGAATAAATCTTTAAACGATGATTTTATACAGACGCACAGGTCTTATATCGTCAATGTGCATTATCTTTATCAAATAAACAAAGACAGTGTCCTGTTAGAGAATCATGTTAAGGTCCCATTATCAAGAAGACTGTTTAAGGATGTCTTCAATAAGTTTGTGAATCATTATAAAAAGCAGGAGTATAGCCTATGATTGAAAGTGGAATTATCATTGTTTTAATTTTAGTTGTTGTGTATTTAATTTATCAGAATATCAATCTAAAAAAGAACTCTCAATATTTTTCTAGAGTCATTGACCAACATGTTTTAGAGGTTGAATCGATGTATGCTCATATGAGAGGGATTCGACATGACTATCGAAATCAAATTCAAGTCTTAAAGACACATCTTCAATTAGCTCATTATCAACAGTTAGAAGAATATCTAAATCAAATGGATCATGAACTTAATACTGTTGATACCATTGTTCGAACAGGTAATGTTGCCATTGATGCGGTCATAAACTCAAAACTTACCTTAGCTAAAGCTAATGGTATTAAACTTGATGCTAAAGCGATTGTTCCAGCTGATATTCCATTTAGTCATTTGGATATGGGAATCTTAATTGGTAATATTCTAAGCAATGCTTATGAGAGTAGCTTAAAAACAGGCGATGCATTTATCAGATTATATATTGCACCAATAAAAGGTAATTTATACATTAGTTGTACTAACTCTACAGTAGGGAAGGTCAGTAGTTATATTAGTACTAAACTTGGACAAGAACATGGTTTTGGAATTATACGAATCAATCAAATAGTGGAGAAATACAAGGGTTGGATTAATCGAGCAAGTGAAGAGGGCGTCTTTACAACAGAAGTTACCTTGCCACTCATGAACTAAAACAGACCACTGGTGAACAATTTCGTTTACCAGTTTTTATTTTTGTTATAACTATGATGAGGTGAATTAAATGAAAACATTCTTCAGCAATATGGTCTACATATTAAAAGACTTAATCAGATTTAGACGTCACTTTCTATGGGTTATTATCCTTGAAGTAATTGTTGGTGTGTTAGTGACTTATGCAGGATTAGTCTTAACTCAATCTGTCGTAAGCATGGTCACATCCAATACAAACACTAAAGAGATTATTTTGGTAACCTTGTCTTTAGTTGGTCTATTAGGATTATTACTCTTTATATTATTAATCCTTAACGTTAAAACCTCTTTATATAGGCAAACACTTAGGACAAGTCGGTTATTTGATATTATGCATCAAATAACACATATTGATTATCAACAAATCGAAACAGATGAGTATAGACAAGCCCAAGAAAAAGCGGTCAATACAGTTCAGTCAGATGCCTCATTATTTCAAGTGTTTCCATTGAATTTATCTAAGTTTTTAAGATCTCTCATTCAAATCTTATTACTTGGATCTTTACTAAGTATCTTAAATCCACTATTTTTAGTTTTAATCATTGTACTATTGGTTCTCATCATCATTTATCGTTACTTCCAACAACGATATGTCAATAGTACTAAAGCTCAGCATGCTCAGTACAATTCTCAGTTATCCTATATTGATCGGGTGTCATCAAACTTCTCATTAGCAAAAGATATTCGATTATTTAATGTGAACCCTTGGTTTGTTAACATCTTTAATGAAGTCCTATCAAAAAGTCGAAAACTCACCTTTAAACGTTTAATGTTCAACTTTGGTGGACAAATATTGAGCGGAATCTTTATTCTTTTACTACAAGGTTTAGGGTATTGGGTTCTTTTAAAACAATATTTAAGTGCTCAAATTACGATTGGACAATTAACCTTTTTTATCGGTGCCATAACAACCATTGCTGCTAATTCCAGTGAATTTGTTAATCTAGTCTTTGACTTAATTGATAATAGTGTCGATATCTCAAATCTTCGACATTTTGAAAATTATCCTAAAGTCTTCAATCATCATTCTAATAAAGCGTTACCAACACAGATTGAAAGCATTGAATTTAAAGACGTTAGTTTTGGGTACCCTAATACTGAAACAAAATTATTTAACAACTTTAATTTAAAAATAGAAAAGAATGAAAAAGTGGCGATTGTTGGGCTAAATGGTGCAGGTAAGACGACCCTCATCAAACTATTGTGTAATCTTTATAAACCTGAGTCAGGACAAATTCTTATTAATGGTCAAGATAATCAAAGCTTCAATGTGAATGATTACTATCAATTATTCTCAGTCGTGTTTCAAAATTCATACACTTTACCAATTAGTGTTAAAGATACCATTATTCAATCATCAGAATATAACGCTGACAAATTTGAATCTGTTTTAGATAAATCAAATCTAAAGAATACGATAGATAATTTTGATAAGAAAGAAGAGTCATTATTAGTCAAAGAAGTTTATCCAGAGGGACTAAGCTTATCTGGAGGTCAACATCAGAAACTTAAGATGGCTCAAGCTCTCTATAAAGATGCACCAATCTTAGTTTTGGATGAACCAACCTCTGCCTTAGATCCTTTAGCCGAAAGTGAAGTCTATCAACAATACTATCAAAATTCTTATAATAAGATTTCATTGTTTGTGACTCATCGACTTGCCACGACACAATTTTGTGACCGGATTATCTATATAGATAATGGTCAAATTATTGAAGATGGTTCTCATCAAGAACTACTAAATAAGAAAGAAAAATACTACGAAATGTATCAAAAACAATCTTATTACTATCAGAGGGGAGAACTACAATGAACAAAACATTTCTAAGAGCATATAAAGAATTATTGACCGATCATAAAAGGACTGTGATAGTTGGTGTGCTCGCTGGTTTCTTTAGTGCCATTGCTCCTTTAATTGCCATCTATTTTTCACAAGAAATAATCAATCGGATCACTCAAACAAGGGATTTTAAATCGGTTATTCACTTTATCATCATCTCATTAATGATTGTTTTTATAAGCCAAGTAATAGGGGGCTTGTTTAGTTATTTATTCACCTATGAAAGTGATAATGCTTATCGACAGTTAGAACTAAAACGAAATCTAAAGATGACAAAAATGGAATTTCAATATGCGGAAGATCCAGAAATTAAGGATATGCGACGCAAATTAACCATTATGGGCTTTGGTGGAGCTCCATCAATGGAACAATTAATCTTCAGTTTTAAAGATTTAGTTTTTAACCTCACTAGTATAATCCTATCCATTGTGATTATTATTCCAATTTTCTTAAGTAAAACAAATTCAATCTATGATTCACCTGTCTTCTTATTGTTATTTATTGTTATTGTTATTATCTTTACCATTATTCCAGTAAAACAAAGTCAAAAACAAAATGAAAAATTGATGACTGTTTTTAATAAAATTAATTTTGCGAATACATTATTCAATTATATAGGCAATCTCGTTTTTAAACCAGACGCTCATCAAGAAATTAGACTCTACCATCAACAAGATCTCATTGTTGACTCATTTGGCGATTATAAATCAATGGAAAGCCCAACAAACAAATTAATGAAAGAGATTCTCTCATTATATAGTTCAGTTCAATATATTATTTTGTTTTTTAGTATCTTGTTACTTGGATTACTGTATGTCTTCTTAGGTCTAAAAGTTAGCCAAGGAAATATGGGCGTAGGCTATATCATTTCTGGAGGTGCTGCCTTAACAATCCTCATCAATGTTATGCCAGTCTTTAGTGAGATGATTACTCAATCCTTTTCAAATAGTGCAGGACTTGATTATCACTATCAATACATGGATTTACCAAATCAAACACAAGTTGGCAGTATTCCAGTTGAAAAACGCTTAGACAATCAGTATCACTTAAGCGCTAAGAATGTTAGTTTTACCTACCCAAAAACAGACAAAGAAGTGTTAAAAGAGATTGATATTGATTTTGAAGTCGGTAAATCATATGCCATTGTTGGAGAGAATGGGAGTGGAAAAACAACCTTTATTAAGTTGTTAACACGGCTCTATGATCCTCAAATTGGACAAATACAACTCAATGGAATTGATGCCGCGAAATATGATAGTCAAGAGTACTATTCATTATTTAATGTGGTCTTTCAAGATTTTGATTTATTCAGTTTTAAATTAGGTGAAACCGTCGCTGCCTCATCAGAGGTAAACAAAGAGAAAGTGATTGAAGCATTTAAAGAAGTTGGATTCTATGATCGTTATCAACAATTAGAAAAAGGGTTAGAAACCTCCCTCAATAAAGAATTCGATAAGGAGGGGATTAACTTATCAGGGGGTGAACAACAAAAATTAGCCATCGCTAGAGCACTGTATAAAGATGGACCGATCTTCATTCTAGATGAACCAACCGCTGCCTTAGATCCAATTAGTGAATTTGAAATTTATCAGCAGTTTAATCAAATGACTCAAGGCAAAACATCCCTAATTATTTCTCATAGACTCTCATCTTGTCGATTCTGTGATGAAATACTTGTCTTTGATCAAGGACAAATTGTTCAAAGAGGCAATCATGAACAGTTATTAAATCAAGAAGGCAAATACGCTCAATTATGGAATGCGCAAGCTCAGTATTATCAAGAAAAGAATATCGATACTAGTGCCATAGGCCTGTAAAAAAAAAGAAGTTATCCTTGTGATAGCTTCTTTTTTTGAATATTTTTAATAAATTTGCAAGTTAAATAAATCGTCTTTAAACTAACATCAATCAATATCGATAACCAAACACCCGCAATACCTAATCGTTGTCCCATTAACAAGACACCAACGACTCTTATAATCCACATTCCAAAGGCAGTGGAATAGAAGGGAGATTTCGTATCTCCCATCCCTTGAAGAGCAGCAACCATC
>CAYFSJ010000045.1:0-6116 GCA_964345765.1 uncultured Erysipelothrix sp. | reverse complement strand
TACGGATTGTTGCGTGTGGACATACAAATGAACAGAATCCACATTGGATACAGTTTTCAGGAATCCAAACAGGAACATTTGTTGCGATTGCACGGTGTTCATTAAATGCTGAGTTGTTATGGAAGCTACCATCAACAATGTTTTGTTCAACAAAGACAGAAGTTGGAATATCATAACCTTCTAAAGCATTAATTGGGTTAACAAATTCATCATAATAAGTATCCCCAGTCGCTGCGATAGTACGTCCAGTATTTAATTCTTTCCATTCAGGCTTAACTTCAATTTCAGTTAATCCTTCTTTACCTTTATCGATTGCTAAATGGTTAAGTTTAACAATGTCTTCACCCTTCTTACCATATGTCTTGGTTGCCATTTCTTTCATATAAGTTAGAGCATCTTCATATGGAATAATTTGTGGGTTTAGTGCGAAGAAAGAAGATTGTAAGATTGTGTTTGTGTGACGACCCATACCGATTTCTTCAGCAATTTCAGTCGCATCAATCACATACATCTTCGCTTCACGATCAGCTAATTGTTTCTTGACACGATTTGGTAAACGGTCTTCAATTTCTTCAGGTTTAAAGGTTGTATTCAATAAGAATGTTCCACCTTTAGCAAGACCATCTAACATATTGTATCTAACTAAATAAGAATCTAATGAGCATGATACAAAGTCAGCATCTTTAACATAATAAGTACTCTTAATTGGTTCTGGACCAAAACGTAAGAATGAACGTGTTGCTCCACCAGCTTTACGAGAGTCATAAGCAAAGTATGCTTGAGAATATAAGTCAGTGTGATCACCAATAATCTTGATTGAAGATTTATTTGCTGAAACTGTACCATCAGAACCTAAACCATAGAAGATACAGCCAGTTGCTGTTTTAGCAACATCGAACTCTTTATCAGCAGGTAACGATAAATTAGTGACATCATCAGTAATTGAAATAGTAAATCCTGTAAATGGATTTTCAGAATTTAAGTGATTATAAACGGCTTTAATATCTTGTGGTTGAGTATCCTTACTTGAGATACCATAACGACCACCAATAATTAATTCAATATTATTATGATTTGCAAGAGCATTGTAAACATCTAAGTATAGAGGTTCAGAAGCTCCT
The DNA here is from genome assembly GCA_964345765.1 of uncultured Erysipelothrix sp. Taxonomy (GTDB): domain Bacteria; phylum Bacillota_I; class Bacilli_A; order Erysipelotrichales; family Erysipelotrichaceae; genus DUUI01. The sequence continues at coordinate 4,995 of CAYFSJ010000045.1, read as the reverse complement.
TGTTCTTTAGTTCTATCAAGAACCGCAACTTTTTTAACAGATGCAGGAACAACTTCTTTAATATGGTCAATTGAGAATGGACGATATAGGTGAACTTTAACTAAACCAACTTTATCCCCTTCTTCATTCATCTTGTCAACGACTTCTTCAATTGCTTGAGTTACAGATCCCATAGCAACGATTACGCGTTCTGCTTCTGGGTGTCCATAATAAACAAATGGAGCATAGTGGCGACCAGTAAGATTTGAAATTTCTTTCATGTAATCAGCAACAATACCTACAACCGCATTGGTGTGTTGGTTTGCTGACTCCATACCTTGGAATGAGATATCATCATTTTCTGCTCCACCACGAGTTACAGGATTTGTATGTGGGTTTAGAGCATTTTGACGAAACTCTTCAAGAGCCTCTTGGTCAATTAGACCTTTTAAAGCTTCTAAATCAATTTCTTCAATTTTTTGAATTTCATGAGAAGTTCTAAAACCATCAAAGAAATGGATGAATGGATAACGAGCTTTAATAGCAGATAAGTGCGCAACTCCTGCTAAGTCCATTGCTTCTTGAACTGAATGCGAAGAAATCATCGCAACTCCAGTTTGACGTGCTGAATAGATATCTTGATGATCACCAAAGATTGAAAGTGAACGATTCGCAATAGATCTTGCAGCTACGTGTAAAACACCAGGTAATAATTCACCAACCCACTTGTATAGGTTAGGTAGCATTAATAGTAAACCTTGAGATGCAGTGAATGTAGTAGAAAGTGTTCCAGCTTGTAGAGCACCGTGAACTGCAGCAGCAGCTCCACCTTCAGATTGCATTTCGACGACTTTTACAGAATTATCCCAAAGGTTCTTACGACCTTGAGCTGACCATGCATCTATCAATTCACCCATTGTAGAAGATGGAGTGATAGGATAAATAGCCGAGAATTCAGTAAATGCATACGCAACATGGGATGCTGCGGTATTACCATCAATTGTCATGTACTTTTTGGCATTTGACATTTAATTGTTCCTCCTTAATTACTAACCTTCTTAATTATAGTACACAAAACTTATAAATGCTATATCATTTTGCGAAAAAGTTACACAATGTTAACAATGTTTAGTCTTGTACTGTTGATTCTTTTAAGATAGACTAAAAATATGAAAAAACTAACCATAAATATGCTTCATTTGACCAAACAACCTGAAGGTCAAGGTGTCGCATCTGCCACCAAAGAACAGATTAATCTGTTAAAAGAGATGGCAAAAGAAGAATTCATCATTAAAGAAAATCAAATGCGAGATGGAGACATCAATCACTTTCATCAAATCGATCCGAAAATGTATTTACGCATTAAAAAATCAAAAGCAATCTCCGTCATGCATGTTCATTTCCTACCTGAAACATTTCAAGGAAGTATTAAAGTTCCAGGCCCAATCATGTCGTTATTTAAACGATACTTTTTAGATTATTATCGATCCGCCGATTACTTAGTCGTTGTCAACCCTATCTTTATTGAACCTCTGACAACCTTTGGTATCAAAAAAGAAAGAATTAAGTATATTCCAAACTATGTTTCTAAGAAAGATTTTTATCCTCAAGAACAATCGTTAATTTTAGAAACCAAACAAAAATACAACATTGATCCAAATAAGTTTGTTGTATTAGGAGTTGGACAAGTACAAACACGTAAAGGCGTCCTGGACTTTATTGAAGTGGCCAAAGCATTACCTCACATTCAATTTGTATGGGCAGGTGGTTTCTCATTTGGTGCTATTACCGATGGCTATAAAGAATTAAAAGAAGTTGTCGAAAATCCACCATCAAATGTCATTTTTACTGACATTATTCTACGTGCTCAAATGAATAGTATCTTTAATATTGCCAATTGTTTATTTATGCCCTCTTATAATGAATTATTCCCAATGGCAATTTTAGAAGCTTGTAATTTAAACTTACCAATGGTCTTAAGAGACTTAGAACTTTATGAAGATATTCTCTTTAAAAAGTATCTACAGGGTAGCAACAATCAAGACTTTATTGAATTAATTGATCGATTAGCTAATGATCACAATTTCTATCAAATGGCTTCACAATACTCAAATGATCTTTCAAATACTTATTCCAAAGAAAATGTCTCACAACAATGGATTGACTTCTACCAAGATATTTATAATAATCATAAACCAACCTATCATTATCGAGTCAATCAACAGAAATTCGATGACATTGAAAACAATAAATTAAATGAGCTTATAATTTCTTCTAGAACCAAACATTCAAAACTTCATGATGTTCAAGTTGGCGATAAACTTATTATTAAACATAGTCTTCCATTGGAAAAAGAAAGGTTCTCTACAACCATTACTGAAGTTTCTCATTACCATGAGAATATGGGAGATGAGTATCTAAATGAACAACAAAAGAAAAAGCATGCCAATAAAGCATACTTATCAATTATTAAATTCAAAATTGATTAAACTTCAACATCCACCCATTTACCTGAATTATATCGAATCAGTGAGGCTGACCAACGGACTAATTGATCAATAAAGGTTCCAATCCATGCCCCTACAATTCCATATCCTAGGCCATACGCAAATAATTGAGTTAGCCCTGGTCTAATTAACATAATGGAGACCATTGATAGTCCTGCCACAAAGCGAACATCCCCTGCTCCACGCAAGGATCCAATGGTAATGACCTGAGACATTTGAAAGTAAAGTAAGGCAGCCATAATTAAGAATAAGGTCGAAGCAATTTCAACAATTTCTTCTAAGTCACTGAATAAACCGATAATTTGATATCTAAAAACAACCGTAATAATAACTAGACAGACAGCTAATACCCGTCCAATATGTTGAACTGATTTACCATATAATCTGGCTAAATCAGTTTTCTTTTGACCCAGTGAGCGACCTACTAAGGCTGTCGCAGCAATGGCCAGCCCATCACCTAAAGAGAAGGATAATGACATCACATTCATTGTTATTTGATGCGATGAAGATGCGATTGTTCCTAATGAGAACACTTGTTTAACAAAGATAAAGAAACCTATTCTTAAGAAAACTTGTTCGACCAATGATGGTAATCCAATTGTAAAGATTTGATACACATTCTCTTTTTGAAGACTCCATTTCTCTCTTAAGTTTAAGAATAGAAATGATTCATCATGGGTTACTGAATAAATGGCGATCATTAAAGCAACAACATTACCAATTGCTGTGGCAATAGCTGCCCCAACTACTTCTAAGCGTGGGAAGAACCATATTCCATTAATGAGTAAATAGTTAAAAATAATGTTAACAATATTAGCACTTAAATTCGTAATCATGGAAATCTTGGTATTACCTGACCCTCTTTGTGCAGCCGTAATCGTTAATGATAAGCTGTAAAAGAAATTACCAATACAGATTATTTTTAGATAATTAGTAGCATCTGTTAAGTATTGTTGGTTGGCGCCAGCAAATCTTAATAATGGTTGGGCAAAAACAAATCCTAATAAATTTAAGAATAAAGCTAACAGAAAACTAATGATCAATGAATTTCGTAAAATAAAGTTAGCTCCTTCACGATTATTTTGTCCTTTACGTCTAGAGACAATAACTGTGACTGCCATATTTAAGGCCATGATTGGTGCTAACATCAACATTCTTGGTTGATTAACAATTCCAACTGCGGATATGGCAGCATGTCCTAGTGTTGCGACCATAATCGTATCAATACTAGATATTAACGCAATAAAAAGAGCTTCCAAAGTTGATGGCCAAGCCACTTTCAACACATTAGAAACTACAGTTTTATCATCTAAATCTATTTCGTTATCCAGTTTTTTTCGATAGTTATGTGCTGCTAAAAGTTTGTAAAAATATCCCATAAAATCACCTTGTATTATTCTACTCCTAATATTTTAAAAGTAAAGTAAGCCAATTTTATTGAGCATCCTTTTTGTACTTAACAAACAAATGGAGCATTGCGAAAACAAAGATGATTGAATTAAGTATATTAAATGGAATACCAGCGACTACATTTCGAGCAAAAATTGTAATAATAAATAGCGTTAAAAAAACAAAGTGAGGATCAATTCTTTTCTTCATCACCAACAACTCCTCTTTTTTAACATTCACCGCCTGTTGGGATAAAACAACTTTTTTTGTAAAGTTAAATTGTCCCCATACATAAAAGCTAAAACCAACTAATACAATAATTACTTTTAACACTAATTCCGTAATGTAGTTGTCCAAGTATAAAATGGATAATAAAAAGATCATGATATAGAGTACGCTGGTTAGAATTAAGCCGTATTTTCTATAAAGATTTTTATCAACTTTTACTTTGTTGGCATCAATGCTTTCAATTCCAAATTTTGAATAATAATTTCCCATGGAACTATTATACCATTTTCACTTGTATTTATTTGGTATAATCTATCTATGAACTTTTATACTTTTACTCAACCTTTACTACAATGGTATCAGCTTAATAAACGAGATTTGTTATTTAGAGAAACACAAGACCCTTATCACATCTGGGTGTCTGAGATTATGGCTCAACAAACTCAAATTATTACTATGATGCCTTATTATCAAAATTGGATTAACCAATGGCCTACTATTTATGATTTATCTCAAGCTTCTGAAAATGATGTTCTTAAAGCATGGGAAGGTTTAGGTTATTATTCTAGAGCGAAGAACTTACATCAATCTTCTAAAATTATCGTTGAACAATTTGATGGTTATTTCCCTGATCAAGTATCAGACATTTTATCTTTACCAGGCATTGGAGATTATACGGCCAATGCCATTGCTTCGATTGCCTTTAAACAAAAAGCGATTGCTATTGATGGTAATGTCATTCGAGTCATGGCAAGAGTCTTAGCAGATGATCGTGACTTTCTTAAAAAGAAGAACAAAGATGATTTAAAATCAATTTTGTATGAATTATTACAAGACGCAAATCCTTCTGATTATACTCAAGCACTAATGGAGTTAGGAGCCCTTATTTGTA
>CAYFSJ010000044.1:0-6427 GCA_964345765.1 uncultured Erysipelothrix sp. | reverse complement strand
TGATAGTTTTCATCATTATATGGCTCTGACTTAAATTCTAAATAGTCGCTCTCTTCTAATTCGATTAATTCATAGCCTTCAATTGAGACTGGTTCACTGACTTCTATACCAAAGACATATTTGATTGAGTCCTTTTCTGGTATCCACAATCCCATTGGTTCATTAATCGCATTGTCGATGGCTTTTAGATTATCCCAAGCATCACAGCCCGCTTCTAAGGAATAATCCCAGTAATTGTCAGCTTGTTTGACAGGTTTAATGAGTACTGTCCGTTTTGGATAATGTATTAGATTTGTTTTTATCATATGTTTCTCACTTTTATACCAATGTTATAATTCTTAATACTGTCATTCAATTATTTGTTTCTCATATTTTTGATAACATTCTTATTGACAATAGTTCAATATCGAACTATAACGCTAGAGGAATTGGAGGAAGTTCTATGCATTTAAACTTTTTAAATACCTCTCAGCTCTTAACAAAAGCTTATGATCAAATACGTAAAAACATCCAAAATGAATACCAATTAATTGGTGCTGAAGTTGACGTTCTTTTATTCTTGGCTAATAACCCTTCTCATACAACAGCTCAAAGTATTGTTGATGTGCACAAGTTAACGAAGTCTCATGCTTCTTTAGCACTTAAAATATTGGTCGAGAAGGGATATGTTGATAAAACACAAAATCCCGATAACAAAAAGGAGTTTAATTTAACCCTAACTACAAAAGCACATTCGATTATTAAATATGGACAAAGTCGTCAACGCGAATTCATTGAGATTCTCTTTGATGGTTTAAATGAAAAAGACCTTAATCAATTCTTTCAATATTTATCAATGATTGAGAGAAATCTTCAAAAGAAGGTGAACCATGACTGATCGTCGTTATCTATTTGAACAACAACCCATTCCTAAAGCGTTTATGACTCTGGCTATCCCAACCATTATTAGTTCGCTTGTGATGGTCGTTTATAACATGGCCGATACTTATTTGTTGGTTTATTGAATGATCCAGTTCAAACGGCTGCGGTTACTTTGGCTGGTCCATTATTGCTTGCTTTTAATGCTGTGAGTAATCTATTTGGGGTTGGGACATTGAGTTTGATGTCTCGAGCTCTTGGTGAAAAAGATTATCAAACCGTTAAGGAGGCCAGTGCAATTGGACTTTACGCCTCTTTCTTTAGTGCTTTAATCTATTCTATTTTGGTGTTTATCTTTATCAACCACTCTTAACTCTGTTAGGGGCTGATATGACGACGGCCGCTGCGACTAAAGCTTATACAGATTATGCGATTGTCTTTGGGGCAGTACCAAGTATTGTTAATATGGTCTTCTCTTATTTAGTTAGAGCAGAAGGATCTGCTTTTCATGCGAGTGTTGGGACCATGTCTGGGGCACTTTTAAATATTGTCTTAGATCCAATCTTTATTATGCCATGGGGATTTAATATGGGTGCTGCAGGTGCAGGACTTGCGACAATGATCTCTAACTTTGTGGCAGTTGGATATTAAATTGTTTTAAATATTCGACAAAAGGATAAAACACTGATTTCGATTAATTTTAAAGATTTTAGTCTTCGAAAAGAATTATGGGGCCGGATTGCTAATGTTGGAATTCCTGCTTCGATTCAAAACTTATTGAATGTGACTGGTCTTACTATTTTGAATAACTTTACTTCTGTCTATGGTGCAGATGCGATTGCGGCGATGGGAATTGCCAGTAAGGTTCAGTTGGTGCCTCTTCAAATAGCGCTTGGTGCCACACAAAGGGTGATGCCTTTGGTTAGTTATAACTATGCTAATAATAATCATACTTGTATGAGAGATACAGTAGCTTATATTGGTAAATGGGTATTGTTCTTTATGGTGTTGGTCTTTGTTGGTGGAGCACTGTTCTCAAATAGTATTATTTCGATATTTATTAGTAATCCACAAGTTATTCATTATGGTTCTCATTTCTTAAGAGGTCTTTTATTGGTGATGCCTTTTATGGCAATCGACTTCTTGGCTGTATCTGTTTTCCAAGCCATTGGGGATGGTAAAAAAGCCTTAATCTTTGCGATATTAAGAAAGATTGTTTTTCAAATTCCTGGTTTAATTATTCTTAATTATTTCTTTAAAATCTATGGGCTTGTTTATGCTCAAGTTATTTCTGAGGTTGTGTTGGCAATATTTTCCCTTTACTTCCTTAGAGACCTCTTTAGAATTGTTTCTGGACGCTAATTAAGGTTTCAAGCAGTTATTAAACCATCATCTCTTTGCTCATTCCGTCATTTTCATAAACAAAAAGAACTAGCTAATATTCCAGCTAGTTCTTTTTGTTTGTATTTATAGTTCCGGAGACTTTTCTAATAAGAAATAGATGGCAGCAAACGGAGCAATACGAATGTTTAAATGATAGGGTTGATTGTGTCGATAACCAGCATGGGCTGTTAGTATTTCAAAGTTACACATATTACAACCATTATAAATATCTTTCTCTGAGTTGATTAACTCTAAATATTCGCCCTTGTATGGGACACCTAAATTGTAATCTTCATATGATTCTGGTGTCATATTTAATACGGTCACAATAATATGTTCTTCATCTTCCCTAACAAAGGAGTAGATGGACTGATCGGTATTATCGGCATCAATCCAATAGAATCCTTGATCTTCATAATCATATTTAGATAAACAAGAGTAATATCGATAGATTAAGTTCAAATCTCTAAAGTAACGTAAGAAGGAATTATGCATCGGAAACTTCAAGATATCAAAGTTAATCATTGATGCTTCATTCCACTCTTTAAAATCAGCAATCTCATTACCCATAAAGTTTAATTTCTTTCCAGGATGAGCAAACATATAACCCATTAAGTTTCTAAGTTGTGAGAACTTTTGTTCGTAGGTTCCCCACAATTTATTCACCAAGGAACCTTTCATATGAACCACTTCATCATGACTAAACGGTAATAGGAAACGCTCAGTTGGGAAATAGAACATTGAGAAGGTAATCTGATGATGAGAATGTTTACGATAAATTGGATCTAATGAATAATACTTGAGCGTATCGTTCATCCAACCTAAATCCCATTTATAGTCAAACCCTAATCCCATTTCAAACGTTGGTTTTGTTACACCTTGGAAATCACTGGAGTCTTCAGCAATTAACATAACATCAGGAAAACGTTTTGATAAATAATAATTTGTTCGACGAATAAAGGCTAAAGCCCCCGCATTTTCGCCACGAGATTTTTGACCATCCCAATACAACATATGTGAAACTGCATCAAATCGTAGACCATCAAAATGATACACTTCCAACCAATAGGAGAAACTAGACATAAGGAAAGAGCGTATTTCTTCCTTCCATAAATCAAAGTTCAGTGTTCCCCAATCATTATTGGCATCATGTTCTTTATCGTATTCATACAAAGTTTGCCCATCGAAATTCGCAAGACCATGTGCATCCTTAACAAAGTGAGCAGGGACCACATCTAAGATTACCCCAATATCATGACGATGACATTCATCTATAAAATACATTAGCTCTTTAGGGGTTCCATAACGTGAGGTCGGCGAGAAATAGCCAGTCGCCTGATAGCCCCATGAACCATCAAAAGGATGTTCGGTCAGTGGCATTAACTCTAGATGGGTAAAGCCATTGTCTTTAACATATGGTAACAAGTCTTGTACCCATTTTTCAATATCGAGCCAATTCCCCTCTAAATCACGACGCCATGAACCTAGATGAACCTCATAGATACTGACTGGCTTATCAAAGTTTTTAGAGCGTTTAGCCATCCAATCATGATCATGCCAATTATATCCTTGTAGATCTGTCACAATCGAAGAAGACTTAGGACGTAACTCATGATAGAAACCAACTGGGTCCGCCTTATCAATATGTTGATGATCTTGAGTCTCAATCCGATATTTATACAGGGTCCACTCAGGTAATTGAGGGACAAACAATTCCCAAACACCTTGATTATTGAGACGTCTCATGTAATGGTTATGACCTTCCCAACCATTAAAATCACCAATAACCTGTACACTTAGAGCATGGGGTGCATACAAGACAAACCGAACTCCCGGCTCATTTTCAAAACTAAAATGAGCACCAAATACTTTGTGGATGTCAATACAATGTCCAGCATGAAACTGGTCTAAAATCTCATACATAACAAACTCCTATTCTATGATTTGGGCAATATCTTGTTTAAACTTGTCTAATTTAATTTGAGCATCTGCCTGGTTAGATCCTCTAACACAGAAATAGAACTTCACTTTTGGCTCAGTCCCAGAAGGTCTAATGGCTACCCAAGACCCATCTTCTAAACCATATTTCAGAACATTTGCCTCAGGGAAATTAAGTGAAGTCACCTCATCAAGTTGAGTTCTCTTAAGCGATTGATAATCTTCATCATAGATGACTTTCATCTCACCAATCATTTGAGGTTTCTCATTTCTAAGAGTACTTAGAATTTCTTGTATTTTGAGCGCACCCTCTTGGCCTGCTAAAGTGACTGAGACGGTTTCCTCAACAAAGAAACCTACCTTTTCAAAACAATCATATAAAACATCAACAAGTGTTTTTGAATCAGACTTATAATAAGCGGCTGCTTCAGCCAACATCAAACAAGCTTGTAGAGCATCCTTATCACGAACAAACTCTTTAATTAAATACCCATAAGACTCTTCATAACCAAATAGAAATGGTCGATCACTCTCATGAATTTTAGTTCCAATATATTTAAAGCCGGTTAGTGTTTTCTCTGTCTCAACCCCGTATAAATTCGCAACTTTCTCTCCCGCATCTGATGTCACAATCGTATTATAGATGACACCATTATGAGGTAAACGATTCTTCTCTTTTAATGTGCTCAAAATATATTCAAGTAGGATGGTCCCTCCTTGGTTACCCGTTAAATACTGATAACCACCTTGATGTTTCACGACAATTCCCATACGATCTGCATCAGGGTCTGTACTTAAGATTAAATCCGCATCCACTTTTTCCGCCAATGTAATGGCTAAGTCATAGGAATCTCGCTCCTCTGGATTTGGTGTTTTAGTGTTAATAAAATCTGAATCAGGAAAGGCTTGTTCCTCAACCAATTCAACATCATAACCAGCTTCCTCAAAGATTTCCATCATCAGTGGATAAGCGGTCCCATGTTGTGGAGTAAACACAATCTTTAATTTCGATTTATCCACTTCAGGTCTTAACTGAATGCCTAAGACCGCTTCTTTATAAGGCTCATCAATTTCAGTAGAAATAACATGAATTAGTTCTTCTTGTTTAGGTTCTATATCAAAATTAATATCTAACTCATTTTCGACTTCATTAACCAGTTCAATGACTTTCTCTACTTTTTCTGGAGTGAGTTGACAACCCGTCTCATCATAGACTTTATAACCATTGTATTCCTTAGGGTTATGAGATGCTGTAATCACAATACCTCCGATACAGCCTAGTTCTCTAACAGCAAAGCTAAGTTCCGGGGTTGGTCTGAGTGTCTCAAAGACATAACTTTCAATCCCTAATTGTGCTAATTGTTGAGCACATTTAAACGCAAACTCTTGTGAGTAATGTCGATTATCATAGGCGATGGCCACTTTAGGATCTTGATGGCCTAAGCTCAATAAATATTTACCATATCCTAAGTTCGCACGACCAACGGTATAAATGTTCATACGGTTTGGTCCAGCTCCTAATAAACCGCGCATTCCGGCTGTCCCAAACTCTAATTGCGTATAAAAAGCATCGTAGCTTTCGTCTTGGCTATAGGCTTCTAGTGAGCTTCTAAGGTTCTCATCTAAATCGCTTTTGGCAAGCCACATTTCTTTTGTTGTCATTATGATTTCCTCCATTAAATTGTCCTTAATCTTATTATACATTAAAAGGGTTGCGTTTTGTCGCAACCCTTACTATTTTTATTGTGGTAATGGAGCTAATCCTCCAGCCTCATCAAGCAGGCCAATAAAGAGAATTCTAGTCCCATAATTAAAGCTGTTTTTCTCAACAACTACCACATAATTTCCGCCATCCAATAATAGATGTTCATCCGAATAGCTATCTTCATTTAACATTCTTTCAAAATGTGAATGTGCTTCATCAATTAAAGTAGACGCATTTGTTTCTGCTGGTAAACTTGCTAAGAATATTTTCAAAATCTGGATTATCAATTGTTTCGATAAACTCAGTCTTAAGATATACTGTTTGTTGGTTTGGATTTCCAGTTGTTGTCACTCTGTATCGAGCATTTTCTGTAATAAGTTGATCTATTTTAGAATCGAAAGCAAAAACATTATCATAGTTTCCTTCACTTTCATCTAAGATTCTTTGTCCAAAGTTATAATAAGCATCAAGTGCATTATCTTCTTCTGGATCAGCCATATTAAATCTATATTCAATGCTCTCACCCACATACTGGTTAATGTA
>CAYFSJ010000043.1:0-6454 GCA_964345765.1 uncultured Erysipelothrix sp. | reverse complement strand
TTTACTAATCTTTTGGATACCCTTGAGTTTTTGTATTATATTGCGATTTTTATCCACTATCTTATCGATGGAGCTTATATTCTGATCTAAAGCAGCTTGATAGATACGTCTAGGTGACCCGTACAAAAGAATCTTTGTATTCATTATTATTTGATTATTTAATTCAACTTCATCCAGCGCACCGTTGATAAATGTTTCATTTGACCAAAAGATAAGGGATTCTAAATCATAACTAATATCTCCAATTTCATGATTAGAGAAATTAGTCAGAACCAGTTCATTATCATTTGTAAGGATAAAGTTTTCTGCTCTTAAATCACCATGCAAAGCAACTAAGCGCTCAATTTTAAAGTAATCTTTATTCTTGTTAAATAACTCAATAAGTGTATCGAGTGAATCAATCTCACCACCACTCTCAATATATTCATTAAACTGATCATCAACAAGTTCAAATCTTGTTTTACCTCTTTTAGGTTTATTATAAGGAACCTCCACTTGATATAAGTGATTTAAAATTTTACCAGCCTGTTTTCCTAATTCATATGTTTGGTGATTATCACTAAGAGGTTGTCCATCGACCCAATCAAATACCAATACACCATGTTGTTTATCGTTACATTTTAAAATATAAAGCACCTGTTGAAAATTTGGAAGTCCCTGAAATTGTCTTAATAATTCATATTCAGCAGAGGCTTTTTCCATTTCATTGATATTAAAAAACCGACATAAATAGGCTTGATGATCTTCATTGAGGCATTTAAACTCTCTAATAGATGAGTTTGGTTTTGTTATTTCAATAGTTGTTTCAAATAGATTTAAAAATGATTGCATTATTCATAAATTCCTAACTGTTGTCTTTCTTGTTCACTTAGACTTACATCTTTTGTGTAATCTAAGGATGAGGTTGTTAATTCTTCTGTATCTCTAAAAACACGAAACGAAGATGCTTTTTCTTCTTTTTGTAGTTCTTTAGGCACTTAAAAGTTTCAACCATGGTATGGACAGCTTGAGCAATACTGGCATCGGGTTAAATATGACGATAACTTATAAATGCTGTATATTTATAGTTCTTCTTCTGGCTCATTATCTTTTACCTCATCAACTAATATATCAAACAAGTCTTTCATATCGTTTTGGTTAAGTGCGGACCCTTTCAAAATAATATCTGAGTTTATAAAATAATCCTGAGATTGATTATCCACTTTATCCATTTTGTTAAAGTAAGTAATAATAGTTTTAATACTTAAATCATGTTGTTTAAGTATTTGATTTACCGTATCTACATGCGTCTCTATTTGAGCACTACTGGCATCTACCACATGAATGAGGACATCCGCATATTTGATTTCTTCAATGCTTGATTCAAAGGCAGCCACTAAATGAGTTGGTAAATCAGAAACAAACCCGACTGTATCACTCATTAAAAAGGTTTGAATTGGATTATCAATTCTTCTAGTAAATGGTTGTAAGGACGCAAACACTTGATCTTTGACTTCAACCATTTGATTAGAAGAAGAAAAACCAACCATCGCATTCATAATGGATGACTTGCCTGCATTGGTGTAACCTAGTAAACAAACAATTGGTAATTGTGATCTTGAGCGCTTAGAACGAGCCATCCGTCTGTGTTTACTCAAGGCCAACAGTTTCTTTTTTAGTTGTTTAATTTCACGTTGAATATGTCGACGATCTGATTCCAATTTTGTCTCACCTGGACCTCTTGTACCTATTCCTCCACCAAGTCTGGATAGATATGGTGAATAATGAGCTAAGCGAGGTAGACGATATTGATGCTGTGCCAAAGCCACCTGAAGTTTCCCTTCCTTAGTAACTGCTCTTCTAGCAAATATATCTAGAATTAACATGGTCCGATCGATGACTTTAATCTGACAAGCTTCTTCCAAATTTCGAAGCTGAGTTGAACTTAATTCCATGTTAAAGAGAACACCATCAACTTCTAATTGTTCAACCAGTTCTTTAAGTTCTTCGACTTTACCAGAACCAATGACGGTCGCTTTATCAATATAATCTCTTTTCTGAATTAAAATGGAAACAACTTGTCCGCCTGCAGCTGCCGCGAGATCCTGTGTTTCTTTTAATTTTTCTTCAAATGAATTTGTGTATGGAAAGATATCCACTCCAACTAATATTAGATTTTCTATTTAACTGACCTCACTTTTCAAACGGATAAACAAGCCCTATTTGACTTCGAATCTCATCAAGAATTCTCATCACTTTTAATGACTCGCGATGAGGAAGTGACTTAGGCTCAATCTGGTTATTTTCGATAGCTTCAAAAGCTTCATCTAATTGATATTGATAACCATCTTTATCTAATTTAATCTCTATTTCTAAAACTTCTTCATTGCTTTCATAAACTTTAATTAAACTCATATCTGGCATACCAAACACTTCAATTTTTCCATGTTCATATCCAAAGGTTTGAGTATCACTTAAGATTGAACCTATAGAACATTGTAAAGACGCTAACATTTCATCTTCAAATTTTATTAATACGATCGTCGATTGGTCTACACCTGTTTCTGTAAAGGTTGATAAGGCCTTAACCTCTTTCACTTCTGTTTCATTAAAACCACACACATATGTGACTGGATATAATCCGACATCTAATAAGGCACCTCCAGCTAATTCTGGATTGATCATTCGATCTTCATCTTGTTTTTGGATTCCAATAGAAGCATTGATTTGTTTGAGCTGACCTAATTCATGCTTTTTAGCTAGTTCTTTGACTTGATTAATAAATGGAAGATAGCGAATCCAAGAAGCATCGACTAAAGTTGTTTGATGTTGTTTTGAAACACTCATTAACTCTAAAAACTGTTTTGAATTAACTGTAATTGGTTTCTCACAAACAACTGGAATATTGTTTTGTAAAAAGGTTTTTGTTTGTTCTAAATGAAGTGTATGTGGTGTCGCAATATAAACTAAATCTGTTTGGCTATCCTCAACGATATCTTCGATGGATTTAAAGACTTTCGTAAAGCCAAATTTTTCTTTAAATTTATTTGTTTTATCCTCATTACGACCCATAATCCCATATTTCTCAACATAGCTTTCCATCTCTGATAATGTTTTGGTGAGATTATGACCCATTTCACCGGTTCCAATTAATGTAATCTTTTTCTTATTCATGAGTCGGTACAATCTCTATCCAATATCCATCTGGATCTTCAATAAAATAGAGTCCCATTTCATTATTCTCATAACAGATAACATCCATCTCTTTATGATGTTTATAGGCATTATCATAGTCATCTGTTTCAAAGCAGAGATGTGTTTCATTTTCGCCAAGCTCGTAAGACTGATTAGCATGATCCTTCAAATAAGTTAATTCCAATTGAAAACCACTTGAATAATCTTCTAAATAGGCTAAAGTAAAATTCTCATATTCAGATTTTCTAACAACCTCTAAATTAAGTGCTTGTTGATAGAACTGTATCGATTTGTCTAGATTTTGAACATTAATGTTCATATGAATCATTTTAAACTTCATATTAAATCTCCTTCTTTTTGATTTTTGTATTTAATTGAATAATGATAAAAATGATATATAACACCAGAATGATGACTGGTTCAATCCAATTAATTGCTCCGATTAATAAATAAATTTTTAAAAACATATGAACCATAAAAGTAAATATAATAAAATGGATAATATGAGATTTCGAATAAATAGAATATAACAGTATAAAGCCAGTCAGAATAGAAAGTGAATTAAATCCATTAATTAATATTTCTTTTGAAACTAAGAAATACATTAAAACATTATATCCAATAATAATTATTGCACTACTTAAAATGATGGACCCTACAGGTTTAATAATTCTTAATCCTAATTTAACTCTTGGTAAAGACCAAGTCGCCATTATCGTTAATGGTAGATACGATAGACTCAAGCCAAGCATCCAAAGATTAAATTCATTTACCCGAAGTTGTATGGCAAGAGACAGAATAACAAAGAAGATACTGTATCTAAATCCGATTAAGGCAGAATCAATTCTAACTTGTGACCCATACCAGACAATCACAATAAGTGCGTGAATGAAGAATAATGCCCAATGGGCTAATTGTACTGGGTATTGATAACTTATTATTAAAACAAGTCCTATAGAAATTATAAACCCTACTAGTCGTTTTATCCAATTATACTCTCTGAGTTGTCGATATCCTTTTCTTGGAAACATACTTAATCCTTCATGGTTAATGAGATTCGTTTTTTATCTACATCAACTTCTAATACTCTTACTTTTACCGTTTGGCCCACCTGAACCACTTGGGTTGGATCAGAAACAAAGTGATTAGCCATTTGAGAGATATGAACTAATCCATCTTGATGAACACCTAAATCAACAAATGCGCCAAAGGCTGTCACATTTCGAACGACACCTGTTAATTGTTGATTGACTTTTAAGTCTTCAATACTCATTACATCTCTGACTAAAACTGGGCTTGGGAAATCATCTCGTATATCTCGAGCAGGTTTTGAGATCGCTTCAACAATATCAACGAGTGTTTCATAACCAACCTCATTAGAAGTAGAAAACGCTCTAAGGTCTTTTTCGCTAACCTTATTTTCATGATTAAAGACTAAGCTATATTCTTCAATCAACCTTTTAGCAACGTCATATGACTCTGGATGAACAAAGGTATTATCTAAAGGTTGTTTCGCTTTATCAATTCTTAAGAAGCCAGCCGCTTGTTCAAAGGCTTTTGGACCTAAAGCTTTAACCTTTTTTAATTGCGTTCGAGAAGTAAAAGGTCCATTCTCTTCACGATATTTAACGATATTACTAGCTAATGTCTTATTAATTCCAGCCACATAAGACAATAAGGATGGTGACGCTGTATTAAGCGATACCCCGATTTGGTTAACGACTGATTCTACGACACCGCCTAAAATTGTATCTAAACGTTTCTGGTTCATATCATGTTGATACTGACCTACCCCTATTGATTTAGGATCAATCTTGACCAGTTCAGCAAGTGGATCTTGAACACGTCTGGCTAACGAAACAGCACTACGAAGATTTAACTCTAAATCCGGGAGTTCAATTGAAGAGATTGGTGAAGCTGAATAGACGGAGGCACCTGATTCATCGACCATTAAATATGGAATGTCTAATTGATTGGTTTTTAATACATCTGCTAAGAATAATTCTGTCTCTCTTGAGGCGGTTCCATTGCCTAAAACAACTAACTCTACATCATATTTCTTAATCATTGTAACGACTGTGTCTTGAGCTTCTTTTAATCGGTTCTTAAATAGAATTGGAAAGATTAAGCCAGCATCTAAGACTTTTCCAGATGCATCAACTACTGCCCATTTACAGCCATTTCGATAACCAGGGTCTAAGGCTAAAACAACCTTAGTTTTCATTGGAGGGACCAATAAGGCATTTCTTAGATTAATACTAAATAGTTCTAACGCTTTCTCATGGGCATCGCTAGTCATATGACCACGAATTTCATTTTCGATAGAAGGTTTAATTAAACGCTTATAGGCATCTAAACAAACCTCTAATAACAGTTTATCAGCTAATGATTCTTGTTTATTACATCTAAAATAATAAACCAGATGTCTTAACCAATAATTCTCATCCAATTCAAGTGATACTTTCAAGATATCTTGTGCTTCACCACGATTCATGGCTAGAAGTCGGTGGTCCGCTACTTTTTTAATTGGTTCAGTGTAATTGTAATAAAGTCTAAAAACACTATCCTCTTCAATCTTAGTTTTAGAAATAAGTATTCCATTTTTAGTGAATTCTTTTTTAAGTGATTGACGAATAGTTGGATCATCACTCACTTCTTGAGCCAAGATGTCACTAGCTCCTAAATAGGCTTCTTCAATGGTTGTTAATGGCTTGGTTTTATCAATAATCATTTGATTCTTTAAAAAGTCTTCAGCCATCGCTTGTAATTCAATATCACTTTTCTTATTTCTAATAGCCTCAGATAATGGTTCTAAACCTCTAGCAATCGCAACACTGGCTCTTGTTTTCTTTTTAGGTTTATAAGGACGATATAAATCTTCAAGTTCACTCATCGTTGTCGCTTGTAGAATATTCTTTTCGAGTTCTTCATCGTCAATATTTAAATCATTTAATGTGTTAATAATCGTATTACGGCGCTCATCTAAATTGACTAATTGTTGATAATCATCTAAAATCACCCGTAATTGGTTATCATCCATCGAGCCGATCAATTCTTTACGATATCGGGCAATAAATGGAATGGTATTTCCTTCTTCATTCAATTCTAAAAAAGCCTGGATATGTTTTGAATTTAAATCCAGCTTTGTTGAAAGTTGTTTAGCATAATCAATATTTGTTTTTTCAATTTTTTTCATACTTGAATTATAACTGTTTTTTAAGTCTAAACCAAACAATCTGTTGATTTTATTCGATTGTTCTAACAATTACTTCTCTAGAAA
>CAYFSJ010000042.1:0-6559 GCA_964345765.1 uncultured Erysipelothrix sp. | reverse complement strand
CTAACATGGTTATTTTATTTATTTCCTCTGTCTACTTGACAGGGTATGGTTCAATGGCTCCTGTTTTTTACTATTTTAATTTATTTTTTCAACAGATCCTAAACCATCAATGCTTTTAATAAGCGTTGGATCTCCCTTATATTGAATATCCCCCAGACCATTTAAGGTTGCGTTTAATTCTTGATTAACAAACGTTTGAATCTGTCCTGCCCCATCAATTCTGACACTTGCCTTCTCGCTCTCTAAATCAAGGGCATTAATGGTTCCTGCCCCTTCAATGTGGGCATCAAACTGATCAGTATGTCCACTGAGATTAAACTCACCCGCTCCTTCAAGTTTTAATTTCACTGAATCATTCTCAATATTTGATACATTAAACTCACCAGCACCTCTAAGTGTGATATCTAAGGTTGATGTTTTAGGCTCATCATAGTTAACCTTAAAACCACCCTCAATTATCATCTTATCAATTGGAGCATGGATATTAATATCTAGTTTCATATTAGAAAATGGTCGATCACTATCACTTTGAATGATTAGTTCATTATTCTCTAAATTAATCCTAAAGTTATAGTCTAATAAATCTTTATTGGCAATGGCCTCAACATGTATCTTATCTGAATCAGTAATAGTTATGGTGTTATTACTATTGTGATTGACATGTAAATTAACAATTCTGAGAGTCATTGTTTCATGTTCTAATTGTTGGTCAAATTTGATTGTTTCTAAATCTTCACTTAGATTAGTTGTGTTACATCCTACTAAGAATAATAGGCTTAATAATATTGTTAGTTTTTTCATAATCCACCTCTATCCTATTATAGCTCAAAAAAATGTTACTATTGTTAATAATTGATTAAGAATAGTAGACCAGTTTGTTTATATGGGCGAATCGTTTATAATAAGCGTATAGAAAGAGGTTTGTATGTCAACTAAATTTGTTTTTGTCGATATAGACGGAACATTACTCAGTCATTTAACGGGAATCCCAAAAAGTGCTCTAGAAGCAATTGATTTAGCCCGTAGAAATGGACACAAAGTAATTATTAATACAGGACGTGTTAAGTCAGCTGTCGATGACTATCTCCAATTCTATCCATTTGATGGTTATGTTTTCGCTGCAGGAGGACATGTCGAGGTGCATGATGAAACCATCTATATGAATAAACTATCTGAAGAAGAAATTAATCACGCGATTGAAATCTTTGAAAAGCTAAACATTGGTTATGTTTTAGAAGGTCCTGATTATTCTTACTACAACAAAAAAGCGATTGAATTCTTTAAAGAAAGAAACTTACGACGTGAAGAGAAACTAGGTCCTCAAGTCTTGCGTCACCTAATTCAAGAAAACCTTGTCTTACCTATTGAGGAGTATAAAAAAGAACCTCACACAGTTAACAAGTTCTCTATTTTTACAGATACTAACGCCGACTTAATCAATGTTGAACAATATTTCGAAGATGATTATGAAGTGATTAAGTATGAAACCAGTGGTGAGATTATTTCTAAAGGCATCAACAAATTCCATGGAGTCCAAGAAGTCTTAAAACATTTCAACGGTGAAGTTAAAGATACCATTTCATTAGGGGATTCGATGAATGATTACTCAATGATTAAACACTGTCAGGTTGGTGTCGCAATGGGGAATGGTGTCCAAGAATTAAAAGATATTGCCGACTACGTTACCTTTGATGTCGATGATCATGGTTTGTTCCATGCATTTAAAAAGTTCAATTTGATTTAGTACACTTAAAAGGGATCACTTCAAAGCGATCCCTTTTCTTATGCATCAAAATACTCAAAGATATAGGCATCCACCCAACCATAATCTGTTTTATGATTTTGATGAACCGTCCATAAACATGATTCAACTCCAATAAGCTGATTCAATTTAATCATCGGATTAAATCTTGTGCTATCGACATTGATTGCCAAAAAGTTAGGTCTAGTCAGAAACTGATAAAGTAAAGTGTTAACAACAAATCCCACCAATTTATTGTCATACTTTTTAACGGGCATAATCAGTTGCCCTCTTTTTATAGTTGGGGCATTCTTTCTGAAATAATAGACAATTCTAGGATCAAAAGATTCTATACAATAAGGACCTTGATACTCTTTAAGAATAGACAAGACTAATTCTGAGAGCTTATTCCTGTTTTTATCTGCCTTTAATTCAATAATCAATTCAACTTGACCATCAACTAAATCAAGCACTTCTTGAAGGGTTGGGATATGATACTGAGATAAATCGGATAAATTTAAATCAAAGATTTTAAGATCCTGTTTATCCAATCGAAGTAAGTTAAAGTCATGATAGACGACTACTTCAAAATCTTTTGATAATTGAACATCTAATTCAATCCCATATCCCTTTTCAATTGATTTCTTAAATGCATCCAAAGAGTTTTCCTTTACGGATTGATTTTGAGTATGAAGTCCACGATGGGTGTATTTTTTATGTTTGAATTTTTGGCTATGTGGATACCCCATAATCATAAAAACAAACAGTAAGATTAAGACAATTACAATAATCATGGTTCAAATTTAGTGACGGTTGTATCACCATGATTAACTTGACTCATTGTTAAGAACGCTAAAGCAACAAAGAAGGCCGCATAAGGGAATAGTACTTCATAGCTTATTAAATCGAAAAGTAAACCCGATAAGATTGGTGTAATAATTTGTGCCGACATAGAAAACGTATAATATAAACCTGTGTATTTACCGACATCTCCTGCTTTGGCCATTTCTAATACCATTGGCAATGAGTTAACATTAATGGCTGCCCAGGCGGTTCCAGCTAAAACAAAGTTAACATACATTAATGGGGTAAAAGATTTATAGAAGAAGGCTGAACCAAACACAATCGTTAACAAAGTAACGCCAAATAAGATTGTTTTCTTACGCCCAATTCGTGAGGCAATCGCACCCACTGGAATAAAAGAGAGGATTGCGCCAACATTAGCCACTAATAGTATTTGAGAAGCTTGAGAAGAACTCAATCCAATTTGAAGAGTCGCATAGCGTGAAAAAGCAGAGACCACCGC
The DNA here is from genome assembly GCA_964345765.1 of uncultured Erysipelothrix sp. Lineage (GTDB taxonomy): Bacteria > Bacillota_I > Bacilli_A > Erysipelotrichales > Erysipelotrichaceae > DUUI01. The sequence continues at coordinate 3,512 of CAYFSJ010000042.1, read as the reverse complement.
ATTATATCCCATAAACCATAAGGAAATAGATAGCAGGATAAAGGTAAGTGAGCGTCTCACTTCTTTTGGTAAAACAGCATCTGATGCACTCTCTTGTTCTTCAACATCTTCAATATTATATTTTTGGGTCTCATCTTTCATTTCTTGAGCCCATTTGTTTTCTTTAATGGTAACAATCATAATGACTAAGCCTAATAACATAAACCCAGCAATCATTAAGAATACAGGAAAGTAACCCATTCTTTCTGGTTTTAGTAACGAGATTCCTGCTAAGGCGACAACACCACCAATAGCACCCATTAAGTTTATAATTGCGTTCCCCTTTGATCTTAATGGTTTGATGGTAACATCTGGCATTAACGCAACAGCTGGTGAACGATAGGTTGAAACAAAGATTAGGACAATCCCTAAAGCAACAATAAATAAGGTTAAATTACCCAATTGTGCTGCGTAAGGAATGGTCAATAAGCCAATGACGGTAGTGATTGTTCCAATAATGATAAAGGGCATTCGCTTACCAAATTTAGTGATGGTTCGATCGGATAGTGCACCAAAGAATGGGAGCATAAATAATGCTAGCACATTGTCTAAACTCATAACAATTCCGGCGACAGTATCACTAATTCCTAAATCTTCGACAAGCATTAATGGAATCGCAAAGTCATATAACTGCCAAAAACTTGAAATAGTCATAAAGGCAATTCCAACTAATAGGGTTCTTTTATAATTCAGTTTCATAAGGCCTCCACATAAATAGTTAGTTATAGTTTATCATTATTTAATATTAAAATACACAAAACACATACGATCAAGATTATTCAAGTCTTTCTCAAAATGTATTCTGGCATTAGGGAATCGTTTCTGTATCTCTTTAGTCATCGTCTCTCTTTGATCAAAGCCCATCTCAAAAGCAATCATTCCACGCTCTTTCAATAAAAGTGGTGCCTCATCAAGAATTTGTCGATAAAAATTCAGACCATCCTCACCCCCAAACAAGGCAACATGAGGTTCATAGTCCAAGACTGATTTCTCAACTTCTTCATGACTTTGAATATAGGGTGGGTTACACACCAAGACATCACATTTCAGTTGTTTCTGTATCAGTGGTTGACCCATATCCCCCACTAAAAAGGTAATCTCAGTATCAAGGTTCTTAGCATTTTGTTTAGCCACTTCAATCGCTTCAGCTGAGATATCACTACAATATACTTCAGCATAAGGCAATTCAGCCTTTAGGGTAATTCCAATATTGCCTGACCCTGTCGCAACATCAAAAATAACTAAGTCTTTTTTTTCAAAATAGTCCTGAATATCCGCTAAGACATAGCCAATTAATTCTTCAGTTTCTTCTCTTGGGATTAATACATTTTCATCTGTGATAAAGCGTCTGCCAAAAAACCATTCAAAACCTAGGACATAAGCCAATGGTTCATGTTGGACTAAACGGTCAATCTTAGTAAAGTATTCATCCATTAACGATTCATTCATCTCATTGTCTTTTTCTAGATAAAGATTAATTTGGTTCAGCTCACACAACTCCAACATAAGACGAAAACCAAATCCCTCATAGATTTGGTTTTGAATTAATAATTCTTTCCCCTTATTGATTGCCGCTTGATACGTCATTATTCTTGAGCCAACTTCTCTTTTTGATCAGCATCAATTAAAGCATTAATAATATCTTCTAATTTACCTTCCATAATGCGATCAAGTTGAGTAAGCGTTAAACCAATTCGATGGTCACTCACTCTGTTTTGAGGATAGTTGTATGTTCTGATTTTTTCAGCACGATCACCCGTTCCAATTTTTGAGCGTCTTTGTTCACCCATTTCCTTCATTTTTTGTTCTTGTTCATACTCATAAACACGAGCACGAATAACCTTCATGGCTCTATCTCGGTTGTCATGTTGAGAACGTCCATCTTGCATATTAACAACAATTCCTGTCGGTTTATGGACAATACGAACTGCCGAGTCAGTGGTATTAACATGTTGTCCACCTGCCCCAGAAGAACGTTGAGTTGAGATATCTAAATCATTGGGATTAATATCAAAATCTTCCTCTTCGATTTCAGGTAAGACTAAGACGGTCGCAGTTGAAGTATGAACACGTCCTTGAGTTTCAGTCTTAGGAACTCTTTGTACACGGTGTGCCCCAGACTCATATTTAAGATGTCCATAAGGGTCCTCACCACCTTTTACAGTAAAACTAATTAAGGTATAGCCACCCGCCTCAGATTCATTCGCATCTAAGACTTCAATTTTAAAATTGTTATGCTCACAATATTTGGTATACATTCTAAAGAGATCGCCCGCAAAGATATTTCCTTCATCTCCTCCTGCTGCTCCACGAATTTCAACAATCGCATTATTTTCATCATTTGGATCTTTGGGAATCAGTAAAATCTCTAATTTATCTCTGAGTTCTTCTTGTTCAGCAGTCAGTTCATCCACTTCCATCTGTGCCATTTCCACTAATTCTGGATCATCTAAATCAAGCGCCTCTTTGGCTTGTTCTAAATGTTCAATCACTTCTTTTAAGCGATGATAAGGAGATAATATTTTCTGTAAACCTGCTTGTTCTTTACCTAAGCTGGCGAACAGTTTCATATCTTTTAGCGTCTCTTCATCTACTAATAATTCACTAATTTCATTATTTCTCTTCTCGAGTGATTCGAGTTTATTAATCATCGGGTCCATTATTCACCCTCCTTACGGTTTAATTTTGGTTTATTCGAAATATGATGACAATGACGACAACGAGCTTCATACGATTCGCTCGCCCCCACTAAAATAATTGGGTCATCATATTTAGCTGGTTTCCCATCAACAAGACGTTGGGTTCTTGTTCCTGGAGAACCACATTGGGTACAAACAGCCGTTAGTTTAGTGACAAACTCAGCCTGTGTCATAAGTTTTGGCATCACACCAAAAGGTTCCCCTCTAAAATCCATGTCTAATCCAGCAACCATGACACGTTTTCCAGAGTCTGCCAATTCATTAATGCCCAAGACAATGTCATCATCAAAGAACTGCACCTCATCAATGGCAATAATCTCAAATTCAGGATGTTGATCTAAATACTCCATCATTTCTTTACAGTTTGAAACTTGGATACTTTGAACACTAGAACCAGCATGTGAGACAACTTTATCCTCACTATATCGATTATCTATTTTAGGTTTAAAAACAACCACTTCTTTTTTAGCGAATTCAAAAACATTAATTCTTCTTATTAATTCTTCTGTTTTGCCCGCAAACATACAGCCGGTTATGACTTCTACCATGCCCGGGCGATACTGATGATACATCATGACTTTCCACCTCGAAACTTTACCCTCCTATTATACATTCTTTATAGATAGCTTTTAACAGTTTTGAGGTAATTAATTTAAAAACAAAAAAACCTCTCAGCCTAAGCCAAGAGGTCATATCTAAAGGATTACTGATTCCAAGTTTGTTCAAGAAGTGGTTGATACTCTTCTAAAACAGCTTCTACTTCAGAATTTGGAT
>CAYFSJ010000041.1:0-7288 GCA_964345765.1 uncultured Erysipelothrix sp. | reverse complement strand
GAAGGTCGAATTCAAACAGGAAGTTATGAGCGTGATGGACAAAGAGTCTATACAACCGATGTTGTGGTTGAGAACTTTGATTTCTTAGAATCAAGAGCTCAACGTGATAGTGCTCAAAGCCAACAACAGCCATATTTCCCAGATGATTCAAGTTATTCAAGACCGTCAGTAAATCAACCTCAAGTTGATGACGATTTTGATTCAGAACCAATCTTAGATATTGCTAGTGATGACCTCCCATTTTAAAAACTAAATAGAGGAGAAAAAAATGTCTTTTAGAAAACAAAGAACTAGTCGCCGTAAAGTTTGTTATTTTACTAAGAACAAAATCACTTACATCGACTATAAAGATACAGAATTATTAAACCGTTTCATTTCACAAAATGGTAAGATCATTCCACGTCGAGTATCTGGTACTAAAGCGAAATATCAAAGACCTTTAGCAACAGCAATCAAACGTGCTCGTCAAATGGCTTTGATTCCTTACGTTAAAGACTAATTATTAGAGCGAACTCGAGCAGTTCGCTTTTTTATAAGGAAAGGACAGAAAATGAGAAATCAAGTTAAACAAACAACTCTAGGGGCCATGATGTTAGCCATTGTGGGAGTTTTCCTAACTCTCAATACACTCAGTGCTGGACTGTTATTAGCAGTTATTCCTTTCATTGTGCCCATCCCCTATGTCTTTTTCACCAAAGAATATGGATTTAAAGCTGGATTAGTCTTGTGGTTTTCAACACTCATGCTGGGGCTCATTATTACCCCACCCCATTTTGTTGTTTTAACTCTGTTATATGCCATGATAGGAATTATTTATGGTGAAGGGGTCCGACAAAAACTCAACGATAAACTCTTGTTTTTTGTTAGTTTCATCGGGACCATCATCGTCTATCTAATAACGATGTTTATTTTCGGCGCAATCTTTGAGTTCAATATTCTTGATCAAATTAACCAAACGGTTGAACTGGTAAGGTCAATATACGTTATTGATTCAGCCTCCATTACCGGTTTGGTCACGTTTATATTTTTATTGTCAATTATTTTACAGGGTGTCTTAGAAGCTTTTGTTATTCATATGTTATGTACCATCTTATTTATTTACCTAAAACATGAGCCGGTCAAACGAGTGAAACTCTCTTCGATACAATATCCTAGTTATTTGGGGTTGATTAGTGCCGCCTTAATCTTATTGATGTTTAAAGTGGATGATTATCCTGCATTAGAACAATATCAGTTGGCGATTAAGTTTTTGGGAGCCCTTGGATTTTTCTATCTAAGTTATCTAGGTTTATTGGCCTTTTATAAGAATCCACGTTTTTATAAATGGCGGGTTTATAGTATAATAATGTTTATCTTTACACTATCAATTTTTGCCCCAATTCACATTGGAATTGGTCTATTTACTTCGCTCTCAGGATATTGGAGGGATGAGCATGAACGATAGATTTGAGCGACAAATAAATCTCCTCATGATATTTTATATTGTCCAACTGGTGATCGTTTTTTTATGCTACCAATTCTTCCAAGAATTCTTACCATTTGTGTTGTTAGTGTTATTAATTGTTAATGCGGTAATCTTATTATCGAATGTTTACTATAATTTTAGACAGTCACGTAGCCGTCTTATCTCAATCCAACAAGTACTTGGTAAAGAAGCGAAAGACGCCCTGTTATTTGGTGATATTGGCTTGGTCACTTTTGATGAAAACTATGTCATTGAATGGATGTCTGAATTATTTGAAAATTCGTCCAAGCGATTTATCGGTGAGAAGATATCAACATGGATTCCAGAAACCAGTGATTTAATTCGTGGAAACCAAAATGAAATTGTCGTCAATTATCGTAACTATATATTAAAGATTGCGCGTTTCAAACAAGGAAATACGTTATTTGTTAAAGATGTGACTCGTCAAGAAAACGCAATCCAAGATTATTTGAATAATCGGGTCGTCTTAGGTTTAGTCCATTTTGATAACTATCAAGATGAGACACAATATGATGATGAACAGAAAGCTTCTACCATTGATGTTCAAATCAGACAACCAATTATTAAATGGGCAAAAGATCATGGAATGTTTATTCGTCGAATTCGGGCAGACCGATTTATGTTGGTCTTAAATGAGCGGATCTTCCAACAATTAGTAAATGAGAACTTTGATATTTTGGCTCAAACCCGTCGTGCATCAAGTCGTAATGATCTGTCGATTACCCTATCGATGGCTTTCTCAAAGGGAACTAATGATTTTTCTGCCTTAGAAGAGATGAGTAATCATGCGCTTGAATTAACTCAGGGGCGTGGTGGTGACCAAGTGGCGGTCAAGTCACATAATCAAGAGATTCAATATTTTGGTGGAAATACTCAAGCACAAGAGAAAACCTCAAAAGTGAGAGTGCGTGTCTTGTCTCAAACGATTCGAGATATGGTACTTAACTCAGAAAATGTGATTATTGCGGGTCATACAAATATGGACTTTGACTGTTTGGGGGCAGCCTTAGGGATGTCACGAATTATCCAGTCTTATAAAAAACCGGTAGCCATTATTACCCAATCGGGTGGTTTAGAGGAAAAATTAGAGAAAGTGGTTGAGCGTAATTTCTCTCAATTATCGTCTGCTCATAATCTAATTTCACAACAAGAGGCGATTGCTTTATTGAAACCTTCGACCTTATTAATTATGGTGGATCATCATTCTCTATCTCAATCCAATGCCCAAGATGTAATTAAGGAAGTGGGTAAGATTGCGATTATCGACCATCATCGCCGGACTTCTGATTTTAAATTTAATCCGGCCTTAGCCTATATCGAGACAGCCTTTAGTTCGACCTGTGAAATGGTGACGGAGTTGTTTTTATATCAGCGTAAATCGATAAATCTAACGGAGTTAGAAGCAACGATTATGTATGCAGGTATTTTGATTGATACCAACCATTTTAGAGTTCGTAGTGGTTCAAGAACCTTTGAGGCAGTCGCTCAACTTAGACAGTTGAAGGCTAATCCTCAATTGGCTGATTCGTTTATGAAAGATACCTTTGAAGAGTTTGAGTTGAAGTCAGATATTTTATCTCGTGCTCAACTGATCGAAAACTTTGTCATTATTAGTTATGATGATCAAATTGTGAGTCGTACGATGATTTCTCAAGTGGCTGATGAAGCTCTCAGTGTTGAGGGTGTTGAAGCAAGTTTTGTTATTACCAATATTGAAGAGAATAAAGTGGGCGTTTCAGCCCGTTCAAAAGGAAATGTGAATGTCCAAGTGCTGATGGAAGCCTTGGGTGGAGGTGGTCACTTCACGGCGGCTGCCATGCAAGAAGAAGATACAGATGTCACAACGGTTACAGCTCGTGTAATTGATGTGATTGAAATGAGAAAGGAAAATGAAAATGAAAGTAATCCTGTTAGCTGATGTTAAAAATTATGGGAAAAAGGGAGATGTCGTCAATGTTTCGGATGGATATGCTCGTAACTTTTTGTTCCCTCGAAAATTAGCGGTTGACGCAAACAAACATACATTAGAGAAGCTCCAACAACAAAAAGATAAGGCTCAAGCAGTTGAGGATCAACACAAAAAAGATGCGCAAGACTTGGCTAAAAGAATGAAAGAGATGGAAGTTTCTTTTGAAGTTTCAACCGGAGAGGAAGGTCGTGTCTTTGGGTCTGTCTCAACCAAACAAGTGGTTGAAGAGTTTGAGAAACGTTATGGTATCAAATTAGATAAGCGTAAGATTAAGGACTCAAAAGCAATTTCAACTTTAGGTCTTAATCGTGTTGATATTGAATTACATAAGGGTGTAATTGGACAAATTATTGTTCGTTTGAAAGAGAAACAATAGTATGACGTATGTAATGCCTTATTCAAATGATGCTGAGCGCATTTTATTGGGTGGTTTAATTGTCCACTCAAAACAAATGGAGACGGTTTTAGAGTTAGATTTAAAACCGGAACATTTTTATGTGAAGAATCATGAAACACTGTATCGTGAAATGATGGAACTATACCGTCAAAAGAGTGTCTTGGATGTTGCGTTATTGGCACAGTTTTTAAAGGATGGGAACAAACTAGATGCGATTGGTGGTTTGGATTATCTGTCGAATCTTACTTCTAATGCTTCGACCTCATCTAATGTTAAATATTATGCGGGCTTAATTTTAGATAAAGCACAATTAAGACTTTTAATAGAGAGTACGATGGAGATATCTAAGGCGGCTCAAAGCTCCCAAGATATCAATGTCATTTTAGATGATGCTGAACAAAAGATCTTAAATATCACCAGAGACCGTCGTGCGGGTGACTTTAAGATGGGTGGTCAAGTAGCTCAAGAGGTGGCCAATCATTTAAGAGATTTAGAGTCTGGTAAGATTAAAAATCGTGGCCTAAAGACAGGTTATAACTTATTGGATTATTATACGCGAGGGTTTCAACCGGGTGATTTAGTTATTTTAGCCGCTAGACCATCAGTGGGTAAGACGGCCTTTGCCTTAAATATTGCGGCTCAAACGGCGATGCTTCAAAAGGAGAAGTCAATTGCTGTATTCTCATTGGAGATGCCTGCTCAACAATTGATTACTCGTATGTTGTCGGCTCGTTCTTTAATTCCTTCTCAAAACTTCCAAACTGGGACGAATATGAATACCAACTTATGGAATGTTTTGAATAATGCGGTATTAGATTTTAAGAAAACAAAGATTTATATTGATGATTCCCCTTCAACTAAGATGTCTGATATCTTTTCGAAGTGTCGTAAACTAAAAAATGATGATAATTTGGGGATGGTAATTATCGACTATATCCAGTTGATTAATTCGACGGAGTTCTCAGATAATCGTCAACAACAAGTTTCTTTAATTTCTCGTCAACTAAAGGGATTGGCACGTGAATTGGATGTTCCGGTTATTGCCTTATCTCAATTATCTCGTTTGACGGTACAAAGAAAAGACCAACGTCCGATTCTTTCGGATATTCGTGAGTCTGGTTCGATAGAACAAGATGCGGATATCGTAATGATGTTGTATCGTGAAGATTATGGTCAGTATGATGAAGAGAAGAAGACTGAAGTGGATGGCCAACAAGAGATTGAGGTCATTATTGCCAAGCACAGAAATGGACCGACTGGAACAATTAAACTTGCGTTTACGCCTGAGGTCAACAAATTCGACAATATCATTGATACACGATGAAATACACGTTATTAGCCTCTGGCTCTAAGGGTAACAGCTGCCTGATTGAGACTAGAGAGAGTAAGATATTGATTGATTGTGGGACGACAAAGAAATACTTGTTGTCCTGCTTTAATGATTTAGGTTATAAGTTTACAGATTTAGATGCTTTGGTATTGACACATAGTCATAGTGACCATATTAGTCAGATCAAACATTTTTATGATGTACCTATGTATTCCCCTTTTCATGTTGAACAAGCAAAAGATGTTACCCTGGTTCATTCCCATAATGGATTTCAGATTAATGATTTGACTTTTTATCCGATTGAACTATCTCATGATAGCGATATTGTGATGGGATATATTATTTTTGATGGTTATGAGAAATTAGTTTATATTACCGATACAGGTTATATCAAAGATGAAGATTTAATTCATTGTGTCGATGCTAATTACATTATTTTGGAGAGTAACTATGATCCAGCCCTTTTATTAAATTCGAATAGACCCTATTTAACGAAGATGCGCATTATGAGTGATAAGGGACACTTAAGTAATGAGAAGTGCGGTTATTACTTATCTCAGATTGTAACTGAGAATACTTCCGAAATCGTATTGGCACACATGTCACTTGAGGCAAATCATCCTGATGTGGCATTGGCGAGTGTAAGAAAGTATCTAAATGAGATAAATTATACGAAGTCACTCAAGGTAGGTTTACAATATCAACTGATTCGTGGTGGTCAAGATGATTAAGATTTTATGTGTTGGAAAGATGAAAGAGAAAGGCATGCTGCAGCTACAACAGGAGTATTTAAAGCGACTTTCTCGTTTCCATAAGATAGAGCTTGTTGAACTTAAAGAGGGCAATCCTTCTTTTGAGGATTCAAAGTTAATTGATGATGAGAGTTCTCGTCTATTAGAACAATTGAAACCGACTGATTATGTAGTCATCTTTGATGTTAAGAGTCAGTTAATAGATTCAATTGAGTTATCTCAACTGGTGGATCAATCACTTACTAAAGGTAATATTGTCTTTGTGTTGGGTGGTTCTTTGGGTTTTAACGAGACAATTTTGAATCGTGCTAATCATAAAATATCGATGTCTAAGATGACTTTCCCACACTTATTGGCCAGAATTATGGTGCTGGAACAATTGTACCGTTCTTTTAAAATCCTTTATAATCAAAGTTATCACAAATAAGGAGAAAATTGACGAAATATTTTATATCTGAGAATGCTATTTCTCAAGCACTTAAAGTTGTTGCTGGTGCGATATTGATTTATGCTGTATTTGGCTTTTTTGTAAGTGTATATTCAATAGAGGATTGAGACTTTTTAATGGTTTCCTTTAGTTTCCTTATGGATTAGATTTCTAAAGCTGCCCTTTTATTCGGGGTTTCTGAATTGATAGATTTATTTTATAAATTTAAAAATGAAAAATGAGGATATTTCTTTTTTTAAGATAAAATACTGAAAGCTACATATAGGAATTCATTTATTGATGAACTTCATATCGATTCATTAGGAAAGCGCATTTTTGATGAAACTAAAATAAATGAAATTATACAAGAATAGTTAGAGATAAAACTCAAACAATTACTGAAGTCAGACAGAAAGGTATAACATATAAACAGATTATACCTTTTTCTTATACTAAGAAAGATTAAAAAATAATCAATCGTGTAAGTAAAAAGGTCCTAATTATTGTAAATATGCGTGAAATAGTTTACAATACATCCAACAGGTTAAGGAGGATTTAGTGTGAAAGAGAAAACAGTTCTTGTTGTTGATCCAGTAGGATTACACGCACGCCCAGCTACAGTTGCTGTTAATGCTGCTAGTAAATTTAAGAGTGAAGTAAAAATTACATACAAAGGTCGTTCAGTCAATATGAAATCGATTATGGGTGTAATGAGTTTAGGTATTCCTACTCAGTCTGAAGTTACTATTTCTGCTGAGGGTGAAGATGAAGAAGAAGCAATCGCTACAATTGAAGATGTGCTTCGTACTCAAAAAGTTATCGAATAATTGATGATTTAAGAATTTTCTATTCAAGTTAAATGGTCGTTTTTACGGCCTTTTTCTTTTGTCTAAAATAGTATGGATTGAATGAAATATAATTACCTTT
>CAYFSJ010000040.1:0-7593 GCA_964345765.1 uncultured Erysipelothrix sp. | reverse complement strand
CGAGTTTGGATGAGATTAATCAAATTCGTCAAGATTCATCAAAACTACTATGTCTATCGCCACTTAGCAATACCCCTCAGGTGACTTTGCCATTAATGACCAAGGAAAATTTACCATTTGGGGTTAGTTTTATTGGTCCAGTCAATTCAGATAGAGTATTATTAGAGAAGGCTATTTCTTTAGCCACTCAAATAATTGATTCATAAGTTCAATGGTTTGTGGGTCATCTTGATTAAGATCAAATTCATGATCTAAATAATAGAGTGTTTTTAAGGTTGAACCAGAAAGTTTTCGGTTCAACTTTTTACTTTCTCGATAGGGTACATCTTGGTCATGACTGCTATGGGCAATGAATGTATCAATCTTAAAATCATCAATCTCTCTTGTTTTATAGCTTGAGTTATCTGTAATTAATTCTGGCCAAATTCCTTCTTGACGACCATAAAGGTAGAGTAAACTGCGATGATAGAGAGGATCACTGTTTGTTTTTTGATCGATGAAATGCTCAATCTGGTGTTTCTTAATTTTAATTGGATACTTTTTTGGTTGATAAAATTCATTCACATTAAAGTTCTCATAACCATAAAATAAGATGAGTTTTGTTGGCAACTTTTCATTTGATAGAGCTAACTCTTGTAGTGATTGTAATGCTAAATAAGCACCAGCAGATCGACCAAATAGAATTGTATCAGATTGGTTATGTTCCTTAATGAAATTAACACAGGCTAAAATGATTTCATCCAGGGTTGCTTGTGGCGCAAGTGGATAATTAAAGCCAATAAACTGATAACCTAAAGTTTTAAATTGTTTAATATACTTTTGAGGATAATCATCTTTATGACCAGTCATTAAACCACCTGAGTGAAAGTAAAGTATTTTAGTCATGGAGTTTGGCATATGAGCATACCTTTAAAGCAATATGAGTGGTTAGTAAATCGTTGGCATTATTAAAGTCTAGATTTAGTAGTTCAGATAATCGCTCAATTCGATAACGCACCGTTTTAGGGTGAATATAAAGTATTTCACCTGTCTTAACGAAGTTCTGATTTTGATCTAAGAATGTTTCAAGGGTTTGAGCTAATTCAGGTTTTTGTTTAATTAAATCCAAAATTTGAGACGGAACATATTGAAGAAGCTCATCAATGGATTGAACGTCTAAAAAGAATTTGAAAAAGCCTAATTTAGAATATTCAATGATGGTTGAATCATGATAGACAATGCCCATAAAATGACTCATTTTTTCAATGGTCTTAGTATGGCTGTAAAAGTCTGATTGATATTTATCGCTAATGGCAATATGATAAATACAACTATCTTCTAACAAATCATTAAAATCGATTTCAATAATTTGTTTGTTTTGATCGAGATTAAAAACAAACAGAATGTCTTCATTCTTTTGAAGAAAAGCGACATGTGGCCAAATTGATCTGGCATAGGCCACCAACTTTTCCATTTCTTCACTATTATGACAGTCACTTCTCTTAATGGAGATGAGCACTTGTTGATAATCATTAAACTGATTAATGTTTAAATGTTCTAAGATACGGTTGGTTTCTGAAATGCCAATATTGGGATTAAATAGGAGTTCCAACATTTGGTTGTTACGATGAACAAATTGATCTTTCTTTAAAGAATAGTCTATTAGTAAATAGTTTTGTAAGTATTCAACCGCATTCTCAATAAACATGTATTCAATTTGAGTAATATAGGAAGGGGACTTAAAGATTGAAAGTAAATACGGTTTGTTATCAATATTTGGAATATACACCGATAAGATTTCCTGAGAGGTGCGATTAGTATAAGTTAAACTTCGTTTTAAATAGTCTCTAGCCACAAATTTAGAACGCTCAATTAATTGAGTTAAGTCTTCTTTATAATTGAGTTGATGAGGGAGGGTAGAAACCACAAATTCATCACCTAATAACTCAAGTTGTAAATCACTATGTAAAATGGATTTGAACTGATTGAGGGTTTCTAATAATGTGTAATCTTTTAAAGATAATTCACTTAACATCCGTCGATAATCATAATAAGCATTTAAAATGGCTGTATTTTGGTTAATAATCGGTTGTAACACAGCTAACACGATTTTTTCATACTTAACACTTGAATCAATTAAAATTAAAGGAATCGCATATTTATTACCTAAATTAATAAGATGTTTAGGAACCTCATCAATAAGACGTTGAGGTTTGATAATTAAACCACTAGAACCAATCTCTTTCATCTTGATAAAAAAAGCTTCTAATCCCTCGTGATCTAAATCAGCTAACGCAAAATAACTGGATAAAATTAATTGATTGGGAGCACCCCAATGTTCAATGTCACTGGCTTCTAAAATCATGACTGAATTAATCTCATTATTGAGTGCGCTTTGACCAGCCAGTATTTGAGATTCTTTAAAGGAATCATCTTTTAGGATATCAATTAACAACATTTCACTTTCTTTGTCCTTTCTGGATATAAAAGATCTAAAATCTTAGACTTTTTACTAATGTAAGGGAAAACAATTTGACTTAAAATGATTATAGCAGATAAAAATAGGAGGGACTATGCTTTATACAATTATTCAACAAAATAGTTATCAGGATTCAATTAACTTAATGTTATTGAGTTCCCATATCTCAGCACTTGATTCTGTTGAAACAAGTCAAATTATGATGGGAACCGATGCCAACAAAGATATTTTAAATGCCGCCAATCTTTTAGATGAAACTGGAAAATCAGCGACACCTAATGACATGATTATCGCTTTTGTCTCAGAAGATGAAAGTGCCAAAGAATTAGTATTAGATGAAGTTAAACAATTTTTAGATGATTTATCCGTTAAAAAAGAAGGGAAGCAACTCAAAGAAGCCACTTCATTAAATGAAGCCTTAGAACAATTACCAGAGGCAAATGTAGCACTTTTCTCAATTCCAGGAGAATATGGGGCACCAGAAATGGAAAAAGCATTGAATGCGGGACTTCATGTATTCTCATTTACAGACAATATTTCTATTGAAGATGAACAAAAGCTAAAAGCATTAGCACAAGAAAAAGGTTTATTAATGATGGGACCTGACTGTGGAACAGGAATGATTTCGAATGTTCCATTAGCCTTTACCAATGTTGTTAAACCTGGAAATATTAGTATTGTCGGAGCTTCTGGTACAGGAATTCAAGAAGTTATGTCGGTTTTAGACTTAAACGGTGCAGGACTGGTTCATGCCATTGGAACCGGCGGACGTGATCTAAAAGATGATATCGGTGGTGTTACTGTTAAACAGGCTATTGCAGCACTAGAACATCATGATTCAACCGATGTGATTATTGTCATTTCTAAACCTCCAGGAGCTCAAGTTCGAGATGAAATTGTTGACTTATTACAACAATCCTCGAAGAAGGTTGTCGCTATCTTTATTGGTGAAAAACCAGAACATCATTTAGGCAATGTTTATTTAGCGCACACATTAGAAGAAGCTGCTTTAATAGCTGTTGATTTAGCTAATAATCAAGAAGTGAAAAAGAACTATACTCAACCGTTAAACCTTCATGAAGGGGCTCAAGTCAGAAATGATAAAGTCGTTAAAGGTCTTTATTCAGGTGGAACATTAGCGGGAGAAGCAGGCATGCTTGTTTCTGAAGCCTTTAATTTATCAGGTCTACAATCAAAAGATGGTGTCATGATTTCTGAAAACGGACATATCGTGATTGACTTAGGTGATGATAAATATACCCAAGGTCGTCCACATCCAATGATTGATCCTGAAGTTCGTATTAAAATGATTGAAGAAGTCGCCCAAGATCCACAAACAGGTGTTATCTTATTTGATGTTGTAATTGGTTATGGATCACACCCAGATATGGCAGGGGCTTTAGCACCCGCTTTAAAACAAGCCAAAGAAACCAATCCTGAATTAGAATTTGTGGCTTCAGTGGTTGGGACAAAACTTGATCCACAAAATTATGACCAACAAGTTCAAACCTTAGAATCACTAGGAGTTCATGTCTTTGATTCAAATGCTCAAGCTGTACGTTATTCTTTACAACTGTTAGGTCATGATTTAGTTGAAGAAGATAAAGAGATTGTAGAATACACATCAACTGGTGCTGTACAATTCCCTGAAGTATCAGAACAAATATTAGATTTAATTAATACCAAACCACGTGTTATTAATATTGGGGTTGAGAGTTTTAATGATTCCATTACTGAAAATGGAGCGACCTCTGTTCAATATGCTTGGAAACCAAGAGCAGGTGGTAATAAACGCATGATCAAACTACTTAATGCGTTAGAAAAATACGAAGAAGAAATTAACCAAGAAAACCAAGCAGTGGTTGATAAATTTAAAGAAGCACAACCATTCTTAGTGGATGTTAAAGCAGCCAAAGAATTAATCCCTGAATTAAACACTGATCAAAAGACTATTTTACATGCAGGTCCACCAATTGAATATCATGAAATGACTGGTCCGATGCAAGGCTCTTGTATTGGCGCAATCCTTTTTGAAGGTTGGGCACAAGATGAACAAGAAGCTAAAACTCTTTTAGAGAGTGGTGAGGTTCGATTCATCCCATGTCATCATGTTGGTGCAGTAGGACCAATGGGTGGAATTACCACGTCTAATTTCCCAATGTTAGTGGTAGAAAATAAACTGACACAAAAACAATCCTATTGTATTATGAATGAGGGGATTGGTAAGGTGCTTCGTTTTGGAGCCTATGATCAAGAAGTGGTCAATCGTCTGACTTGGATGAAGGATGTCTTAGGTCCAACCTTATCAAAAGCGCTTCAAACATTAGAAGAGGGACTAAACTTAAATGTCATTATCGCACGTGCCATCACAATGGGGGACGAATTCCACCAACGTAATATTGCGGCATCGTTAATCTTCTTAAAAGAGATTGCGCCATTAATCGTTAATCTTGATATTGACCAAGAATCAAAATATGATGTGATTGAATTCTTAGCTCAAACAGATCAATTCTTCTTAAATATTATGATGGCAACAGGTAAATCCTTAGCAGATTATGCGCGTGATAATTCTAAGGGAACCATCGTTACAACCATGACACGTAATGGGAAAGACTTTGGAATTCGAATCGCAGAAACAGGAGACCAGTGGTTTACTGCCCCAGTCAATACACCAAAAGGATTATACTTTACAGGCTTTTCAGAAGAAGATGGAAACAAAGACATTGGAGACTCAGCCATCACTGAAACAATTGGAGTCGGTGGCATGTCAATGATCGCCGCCCCAGGAGTGACTCGCTTTGTTGGTGCAGGAGGATTTGAAGATGCGCTCGAAACATCCAATGAAATGCAGAAAATCTGTATCAGTAATAATCCAAACTGGACCATACCAACTTGGGACTTCAAGGGTGCGCCATTAGGAATCGATATCCGAAAAGTCGTAGAAACAGGCATTACCCCATTAATCAACACAGGAATTGCCCATAAAGTAGCAGGAAAAGGACAAGTAGGGGCTGGGACCGTCCGTGCACCACTCGCTTGTTTTGAAAAGGCATTAGAAGCATATGCGAAATCAAAAGGAATTAACATCGACTAATTCATTTGGTAGCCAGTGGATTAACAATAGAATAAAAGGGAGTGAGCAGTTAACTGTTCACTCCATTTTTACTAGCAGTCTTAATTTGATCAACCAAGATTTAGAACTAATAACCATTCAAAACAATCAAGATTTATTAAGTGGTTTTGGTCTTACAGTTGATCAAGCTCTTTTAGATCAATTGATTGAATCTAGTATTGTTAATGATGTGGTATTGCTTGATAAGTCAATATTTAGATTTAACAATCTAACTTTAAAGATTCATCTCAATAAAACCTATCAATCAAAACCCCAAACACAATTAGACCAAAACTCAGCCCTAGTACAGAGTTTATTATCTGTCAATCTAGATAAGACAGGTTTTGTTGAACCGTATTTTGATATAAATAAACTTATGAATTTAAATGATTTTGAATCATTATTAAATTATTGTATCGGAAGAGGTATAGGATTAACGCCCTCAGGTGATGACTTTATAATGGGTTATCTAATGATAAAATATTTACTGGATGATTATCAAAAAGAGTTTGAGCTACTAAAAGCGTCAACACTCAATACCAATCAGATTTCACTCATGATGATCAATCAATTATTAAATGAAAACTGGGCATGGATCTATATTCAGTTACTTGAAAATCAATATAATAAACAAAAAGTCGATCAGTTGATTCAAACACTCAAACATTATGGACATACTTCTGGTCAAGATACCTTATTTGGTATGAAAATGGCATTACAAAAAAGTTGGAATTAACCAACTTTTTATTTGAGCATCTTTTCTAATTCACTTTTAAGTAGTGGCAAGATTAATTTTGCGTCCCCAATATAGCCAACATCCGCAATCTCAAAGATCTTAGCATGGGGATCATTATTAATCGCAATAATTAATTCTGAATTTTCCATACCAGCCGTATGTTGAACAGCACCTGAGATTCCAGCCGCAATATAAATATGTGGTTTAACCGTCGTTCCCGTTTGACCCACCTGATACGATTTATCAGTAATGCCCGCATCAACCAGTGCTCTTGAGGCAGCAGGAGTAGCCCCAATCTCTTGAGCTGTTTTTAAGACTAAGTCAAAAGAGTCTTTAAGTCCTCGACCTGCCGCTAAAATGACTTGTGCCTTATCTAAATTAACTTTAGAAACAGGTTTCTCTATTTTCTTAATAAAATGAACCAAGTCTTCTTCATTGTGATCATAGTTAAATTCAATCACTTCTTTCTTAGAATTATAGTCTGAGTCTAATTGTTCAAAGACATTAGGACGAATGGTAGACATTTGAGGTCGACTCAAAGGACAAGATACAGATATGGTTGTGACTGAATATGGGGTGGCTCATTTAAAGGGAACGACTGTGGCTGAACGAGTGAATCGTTTGATTGAGATTGCTCATCCTGATTTTAGAGAAGAGCTAAGAGCACAAGCGTTAGACTATGGCATTATAGGTAAATAAGATGTATTTTACCTTTGATGACAAAAAATTGTATTATGAGGTTCATGGTCAGGGCAATCCGATTCTGATATTAAATGGGATTATGATGTCGACTAAATCATGGGCTCAGTTTATTGATCCTTTTACTGTGAATAATCAATTGATATTACTTGATTTCTTAGATCAAGGACAGTCAGATAAAGTTTTTAAACAGTATGATCATTCGCTTCAAGTGGATGTGGTGATAGGATTATTGGATCACTTACAACTTGATAAGGTCAATGTTTATGGGGTCTCCTATGGTGGTCAGATTGCGCTTCAAGTAGCGCTTAAAGCACCAGAAAGAATTGATAAGCTTTGTTTGTTTAATACTTCGGATGAGACCAGTTATTGGTTAAGTGAAGTGGGACATGCTTGGAACATCCTATGGTTCTGAGGTGGCGATGAAGTTTGCCTTGAAGTATCCAGAGCGAGTGAGTAGTCTTTCTTTAATTGATGGAACGGCTGAGATTGATGAAAAAATGAAAGATGTTATACTTAAGTGGAAGAGGGATACACAGTTGGATGGTGATGAGTTCTTCCTTAATATGATGGAGGATATCTATCATC
>CAYFSJ010000039.1:0-8427 GCA_964345765.1 uncultured Erysipelothrix sp. | reverse complement strand
ATGTTAACAGTTTATACGTTCTCTTAAACGAATCAATATCAAGACGTTCCTGAGGTGTATGGATATCATGCATAATAGGACCAAACGCAACAATATCTAACTCAGGGATTTTACCCTTAAAGATACCAAGCTCTAAACCACCATGAGTTGCCTCAAGCACCATATCTTGGTTATAAATAGATTTATAAGTATCGAGTAATGTTTCTCTCAATTTAGAATTTGGATCATAGTTCCAACCAGGATAACCAGAAGTAAACTCAACCTCCGCATTACATAGATCCGCAGCAACCTGAATCGTATTATGCGTATTCTTCATCATAAAAGGTTGTGGAGAACGAATAGATAAACCAAACAGTATTTGATTTTCTTCAGTTCTAATAGTCCCAATATTCATACTAGAGAGTGTTAGCCCCTCAATCACCAACGACTTATGGAAATATCCATATGGGAGTAACTGCCATAAACGAGCAAACTCTCTATTTTGAGAATGGTTAAGTGTATAAGTATCCTTAACCTCATTAACCACTTCTAAATAGAAATCAGGATCAGAGATTAACAACATATCCTTAATATCATTTTGTAGTTCCTCAAGTCTTTGATTAATCGGTTCGACCAAATCATGTTTAGTCCCAATAACTAACTCAGACTCTCGAGGAATCGCATTCTCCTTAAGCCCACCCTCAATTGAGTTTAGACCAATCTCAAATCGACTTAGTAAATCGAAGAAGATTTGACCAGCCAGTTTATTAGCCGAACCCCTCTCCTTATCAATATCTTGACCAGAGTGTCCACCCTTTAAACCTTTAATTCGAATGGTAATTCTATCCTTATAAGTTTTCTCATATCTATATGGGTAAGTAACCACCGCTCTAGAACCACCCGTACTAGAAATAGTCGTTTGGTGTTCCCCACTACTATCAAGACCAATTAATCGTCTACCCTTAAGTGGTGTTACATCTAAATTAACCGCACCAATAAGACCAACCTCTTCTTGTACCGTAAAGACACATTCTAAAGGTGGATGTTTTAGTGTCTTATCATCTAAGACTGCCAGCATATACGCAACAGCAACCCCATCGTCTGCTCCAAGAGTCGTACCATCCGCTCTTAACCATCCATCTTCTTCGATTAAAGTTAACGGATCAGTCTCAAAGTTATGATCACTGTCCTTATTCTTCTCAGCCACCATATCAGTATGACCCTGAAGGATCACAGGCTCAGCCTCTTCATAACCGACAGAGGCGGGTTTCTTAATAATTACATTATTAAACTCATCACGAATCACTTCCAGATTTCTATTGTTTGCGAAATCAACTAAATAATCAGCTATTCGCTCTTCATCAAAGGAAGCTCGTGGTATTTGACTAATTTGTTTAAAGTATTCTAATATCATATATTCAACTCTCCCTATCTCCTATTATACTATCTTTTTTAAAAAAACCACATAACTGTGGTTAATTTCTTAATAACACTTTCTATTTAAAACTATGTGTCACCCTGTCCTCTTGGTTAGGAATAGTCATATAGTCACCATAAAGTCTAGTTAGGCATTCATCATAGTTTTCAGGAATAGGGAAATATTGACCCTCAAATAGAGCCGTTGTAAGCATCGTAAAACTATCTCGATGCATCAGTGATTTTTTATATTCATCAAAGAATTTATAAAAGCCAGGAATGGCTAAGTATTCTGTTTGTTGGTTATTGTACTTAGTTATAAGTTGATGTCTTTTTTTAATAAGTCTAGGAACAAAGAAATATAATCGTACGAGTTTGTCATTAGTAATACTGATTGCTTTCTTAATTCTATTTTTGATAGTTTTATCCTTTTTATAATTTATGAACAGAGTCATCCGAAGGATATTATTAACTTTATTCACCTCATTAAAATGTTCTTGGTAATTAGTGGGAATATTATCAAAAACAAAAATATCAATCCAAGGTCCAAAGCGACTAGTCTGAGATTTTGGGATATTCTCCTCAATGTTTAGACTGTCATTTCTAAGCTTCGCATGAGCTAAATAATAATTCTTTGTATTAAACTCATGATAAAGCTTGTTCTTTTGTTGGTTGTTATCATATTTGGAAATAAACTTCTCATATTCTGATCTTGTCATACAAACATCAATATCATCATCCCAAGGGATAAATCCTTTATGTCTGATTGCCCCTAAAAGAGTCCCAGCATAAAGTTGATACTTTATATCATGCTTCTTACAAAACTGATCAAAGTCTTGTAATATTTCAAACTCCGCTTGTTGTAATTTATTCATCGGCTAATAGTCTCTCTACATTCTTTAAATATTTTAGTGCACGATGATATCTCATCATTGTATAGTCTAAATAATCATTCCCTTGTTCTGTTAAGTATAGACCCCATAAACTCCATAAGAAATCCATCAGTACTTTCTGATACTCTAGATTAATCAGTTCTTGTTTATTAGGCTCTCTATCAAAGTAATATTTTAGAAATCTGCGCTCATCCTTCTTACTCAACTCTGCCTCAACAATTGGGGCAGCCACATCCCAAAAAGGATCGTTTGTCCCCGCATATTCCCAATCAATCAAATAGTGATGGTCTTTAGTCACTATATTATTCTCAGGTAGTGGATCATTGTGGCATAAAACATGATCATTAAATTTGATCTTGTGTTTTAAGCTCTTAATTCTGCCCTTGGTTTCTTGATAATCAGGCAAGGTATTATTCTTTATCAAATTCTCATAATACTCAATCTTACCAAACACATCAAACTCTATAGGGATACTAATCTTTGATTGATGCAGTTTCTTAAGGTTATCTGCCAGACGACGTAAATGATCAGTCAAACTGTTTTTATTGAGTGTCATCGCATCATCAATATATCGAGAAATTTTAACACCACTCACTGGATTAAAATAAAGAATTTCAACATCTAAGTTTGTCTCTTGAATCGCTTCTATACACTCTAACTCTTGTTTACGGTTGATTAATTCATTAGTCCCCTTACCAGGAAGTCTAACAACTAGTTTTTCATTCTTGGTATCAACAAGATAATTATTATTCGTCAAACCACCCAGTTTAAAAATAGAGAGATCCTTACTAAAAGGTATTTGTTGGTCTTTGAGAATATTCTTAATCTCATGTATATGCTCCCCAGAAATAAGACGACTTTTAACAAACAATAAATCTTTATCCAAAAGATATCTGTATTTTTTCTTTTGGTTTTTAAACTGAAAACCAATCAATTCATTATTCGAGTATAAAGGTTTTATTTTCTTTATCTTTTTAATTTTAGTATCCAGTTCTTTGGTGATTTTATTAAGATACTCATTATCAATATGTTGTTTATAGCTCTTATCAAATTTTTGGAGATCTTTTAAAGAGTCAAACTCCAAGATTTGATCAGGCTCATGTCTTTTAATCTTAAGTTTAAGCTCATCTAGATGCTCCATATAAATCGCTTCCCACAGTTGTGGATAGGTCCCAGGATTATCATATACTTCTTCTAAGATATTGATAAATGTTTTAGAAAACATTTCATCAAAAAAAGCATGACCAATCATGATATCACTATCCTTACCACCAATGGTAATGTTATTGATATATCCCTGTTTATCTGCTTGTATACACCATTCATCGGTTTTGTTCTTAATATAGATACTAGAATAATATGGTTCATCCTCAAACTCACTAAATACATTCTCCGTGTAATAATTATCCGCACTACAAATCAATGAATTACCTAAATAATCTTTTACTCTATAAAGTGATGAGTGATTGTTTCTCACTCGATAATCTGGATTATGGACTAACCTAACTTGATACTTATCTTTTAAATACTCAAAATCTTGTGCCCTATAGCCAGTCACAATGAGTATGTCATTGATATTCTTTTCTTTTAGCTGTGTTATTAAACGCTCAATTAAAACCTCCCCCTTAACAGGGATCAAAGCCTTATGAGTCACTAAAGACAACGGAACAAAGCGTGTTGACATGCCCGCAGCCATAATAATTGCGTTATCTACTTTTATCAAACTTCCACCTACTTTATTGGAAATTATGACATATTTTTCAGATAAAAAGAAGACCTAATTAAAAAACGAACAACCTTTCGATCATTCGTTTAGTGTTTTTATTTCATCGCTTCAATCAAGCTAACTGCCTCTTCTACTTGAGCTTGGTTAGGATACATAATACTTAAATTTTGATACGGATATAAGTAAGTGGTACTAGAACCAACATCTCCCGTAATCGCAAAGGTATTGAAATTCCAAGAAGGATTAGAATCAATCTGCTTCTGAACCAAACCAGATAAAGCATTGGAATCAAAGTTGGTATCCACCGATTGGTTAATCTGATTAATCAGAGGCTCAATCGTAAATAGGTTAATCGAAGATAAAATCTTATTCATCGTCGCCTTAATCACCTCTTGTTGGTGAACACCCCTAGTAATATCCCCACCAGGCACATTGTAACGCTCTCTAGAGAACATCAACGCTTGATCTGCATTCATCGTATTAACCCCCTCATAGAAGGTATACGCTCCATTATTAGTGGTAAAGGTATAGTGTGAATACACATCAATTGGTCCAACCACATTAAGAATATTAATCACCGAAGTAAAGTTAACCCTCGCATAATAGTTGATATCAATTCCCATGTAGTTTTCAAGACTGGTCAAGGTACAATCAACCCCACGAATACCTGAGTGGGTCAACTTATCATATCCTCCCCCAAAACAACTAATCGGAATATAAGAGTCACGAGGAATCGAAACCGTTAAGATTTCATGAGTCACTGGATTAATCGTCATCAGAATATTCACATCACTACGAGAAACCGACGTAACAGGTCCCTCTGTATCAATCCCACTAATTAAAATAGTAAAGGTTTCCGTCTGAGTATTAACATGCTTCGCCGTATCAACCTTTTCAACCTCAACAGAGACTTCACCTAAGACTCTGGTTTGAGTATCAAACCCATTAATCACTTCATTAATTGTTCCACGGGTTGCCTCATTTAAAATCATGACATCAATCTCTTGGTTTAATAACGCATGAGCCAACGAAATATCATCATCCTTATCCGAAATATTCGATAAAGAGACATTCTCAAGTTGATTCACCAAATCATCCATCATCTCTTGAGAAATCGATGGTGACTTCCCAAAATGAGCCCCAGAGGCATCCTCAAGTGTTTGAAGAGTTGAATCCTCTCTAACCACCAAAGACATTACCTGAGTTGACTTACTTCTTTGAGCAACAATCCGATTGAGTGAAAACTGAGAATAAAGTAATGTAATTGCCATTGCCAAAACAATCAGGGTCATCACAACTTTAACCCACCGCTTTTGAACCAATAAGCCAATGGCCGTGACAATAAGCGCGCCTAAGAATAAGGCTAACGAAAATCTAAATGGAAACATAGAATTATAGAATTCAGCAATCGTATAGATCACAATAGAAAGAACTAAAACAATATCATAAGGCACCAAATGAGGTTTATTCTTGGTCACTGGTACTCTGTTGGTAGTTGATCGATTCATGTCGACTCCTCTCCTGAATTTCTTCTTTAATACTCTGTTCATTATATCGTTTTAAAACAAAAAAACTAGTGAATAATGAAACAAGACCGATAATAACAAATAAGAACGGTGCAATTCTACTCTGTAATGATTCATCTGTCAAATAATAGGTTTTCGCACTCAACCTACTCAAGTTAATGATATTAGAAGTTTGATCACTCACCTGCTTTGAATCAACAATCCGTAGATTATCATTAATATCCTCATAGATTCTAAAATTTTCATTCACAGGAATCCTTGAATTGAGTGTTAAACTATCCAAATTTCTCAGTGAAATCGGTAAATTAAGTTCAATCAAATGATTATCCACATTATTAAAGCGACTCTGAATTAGATTGGTCGTCGGCACAAGATTAGTCAAAGGTTGTGTAAAACCATACAACTGATAATCAAATAATAGGACATTATTTGGATCAACCACTTTTACATGGATATCCTTATCTTGATACCACTCACTCAACTGGAGTGAATGAGCAATAAATTGATTCTCATTTAAGACCAAATCAGAGAGTTGAACATTCACCTCATACTGATCCAAGTTATTACGACGCGTCACCTGAGGAATCTCAAGCACAAAATTAGACACATCCTCGACCCCTCTTAAATCAAAGGTCACCACCTGATTATTATTGAGAGAGCCAATCATCTTATTAAGCCCATCGTCATCTTGAGCAAACACCACCTGTACCTCTACTGAGGTCGTATAGTTTTCATGCTCAACAAAGATATAGGCTTTCCCTTGGTTTTGAGCGGTCACATTCCCAAAATCATCGACACTCACAATCTGTGGATCACTCGAAGTATACGACAACTCCAAAGGGGTATTAGAAGTTGAAGGAACAGGAGACACCCTCAAATGGAAACGTTGAGTCTGTTGTAGTGTTAAACGACTCGGGCTAACATTAATTCCCGTCAGTGGTTCATTCACAATCACTTTCATCTGCGCTTCAATATCATCAATCTTCGCCGTAATAATCGTCTCCCCAACACTGATTCCATTGACTAGACCATTACGTACACGAGCCACACTAGGTCTAGAAGAAGACCAAGTAATGGGCGTATCCGCATATTGTTGAGGGAAGATACGATAATCAATCTGATAGTTTTCTTTTGTATTAATCTCAACTTGACTTCGACCCAGTGAGATTGACTCAATACTCTTAATCACTTCTACCACTAATAAATATTCATTACCATTCACATATGCCTTAATATTGGTCGACCCAGTATCATGACCATAGACGGTACCATTTTGATCAACAGACGCAATATTCTCATTTTGAGACGACCAAGTAATCGTCTTATCCACATTTGGACCAAACAGTGATAAGCGATATGGAATATTCACCGAACTATCCACATTGATGACTAACTTTTTATCAATATAGGCAAAGTCAGGTCGATCAATCACTTCCACTTCTTTCACTGCCGATTGACCTAAGTAAGTGGCCGTAATCTGAACCTTACCCAACTGATGACCGGTAATAATACCATTCTCATCAACCGAGGCAATACTAGGGTTATCAGACTGATAACTAGGATTAAAATCCTCTAATTGGGTGGCAGGTTGAAACACTAAATTATCTTCAATCGTTTCATTGATATCAATCTGAGAGGACAAGTTTAAAAAGACCATGCTATCAAAGACTTGAACTAAGATTGAGATTCGTGGCACACCCTCAATCGATCCAATCAGTCTTGCTGATCCATAATCAAGACCTTTGACGACCCATTTATTTTGAGTAAAATTAACCTCAGCCACCTCATCATTGTAGTTGACCCACTCTATCTCTGAGAGTTCAAATGTTTCTTCATCACTAAAAACAAGGTCGCTTTGAGCCCCCTTCTTTACATGTATTTCAGTTGGTTGTCCTAACTCAATTTCATTGGCTAATGCTGAAATAGGATGAATCAGTAACAACAACAGTAATAAAACTTTCAACGCTTTTTTCATACGCCTATTTTACCATAGAAACACCCTTAAAAAAATCGCACAAAAAAAGCAGGTAACTCCCTGCTTACTTCGCTCTAAATTCGCCTTCAGTACTTTCTTGATGATGCGGACGGCGATATTCACCAGTCTTAGGATCTTTCACTAAAGTAACCTTATTCAATTTGTAATGTGTACGACGTTTTCTCTTAGACGCTTTACCGGTTCTATTCTTTGGGACTGCCATTTGTATTCACCTCCGTTAATCTTCTGCTTTGAATTCAAGTAGTTTGGCAAGACGTGGATCGATTGGTTTCTCTTGATTCTGATAATCTGACTCTTTAAGAACTTCCCAACCATCGCCTTTTGGATATTCACTCAAGCCTTCTTTAACCACCCGTAGTGGAACTTCAAACAAAATCGTTTGAAACACTGATTCCGACAAATCAATGACTTCATTTTTAACCACACGAATATCCTCAACCTCTGTATCTGAGAAGCTGTAAGTCTCTGAGGTATTGCCCTCAAAGCCTACTAAGACATCCTCATTGGAGATTGAACAGGCCACTGTCATATCGCCATGGACCGTATAATCGACCACCGCTAAATCCGTGTCCATATCATAATGTAGAGTTCCCTCCACAATGAGATCGTGTAATTGTCTTAATGAAGACAGATTGTTCTGAAACTGGGACAAGTCAAAGGATATCTCCTCTTCAAATTGAATCGGAACATTGGCTTGTTGTACTAAATCTCGTTTATAAAATTTCATCACAACACCCTGTTTCTTAACGTGTTAATTATAGAGAAACACTCTATAAAAGTCAAATGGAACTAACTTGTGAAAATATTATAGATTTTACAGTTTCAATACTGGATAATCCTACCAATCTTCGTTGTTTATTTCCGTTGGATAATATATAATAAATTCATGAA
>CAYFSJ010000038.1:0-8444 GCA_964345765.1 uncultured Erysipelothrix sp. | reverse complement strand
AAAGATCTCACAGAATATGTGAGATCTATTTGTTTTATGCTGATTGTGACTTTAGTTTTCTTAGTTCACGAGTCGAAATACGTACGCGTTGTGGTTTACCATCCACCATCACCGTTACTTTTTGTAAATTCACGTTCCATTTACGACGATTAGCACGTAATGAGTGTGAACGACTGTTTCCAGACATTGCTTTTCTGCCGGATATAGCACATTTTCTAGCCATTAATGTAACCACCTTTCTAAGATTGCTTTAATACAATACCATATTGATGGACCCTTTGCAAGTTTACTGACGCTTTTCTGTGGCTTTTTTCAACCAAAAAGACAGTAGAATAATTGTGTCAAAAAGATTATAATGAAGTGGAGTTTTAGGAGGCCATTTATGATTATACAAAGTGAAAGAGTTTGGGTAGGATCTCAATTCATTCAAGCCCAAATTGAAATCAAAGATTCAAAGATTTTTAGAGTTTATCCATACAATACCCATCAAGTTGATGTGGATTATGGAAAAAACCGCATTATTCCTGGATTAATCGATATTCACATTCATGGTGGATATGGAGTCGATACCAATGACGCAACGTATGAAGAACTTGAACGTTTAATGAATAAACTTCCTTCTGAAGGAGTCACAGGTTGGTTACCTACAACTGTGACACAATCTGAAGAAGTCTTGACTAGAGCACTAAAGAATGTGGCAGAGGTCCAAGCCAATCAAAAATCTGGTGCACAAATTCTAGGTGTCCATTTTGAGGGGCCTTATTTAAATATTGATTTTAAAGGGGCACAACCTGGGGAATGTATTGTGGAGCCTGATGTTGAACAATTTAAACGCTATTATGAAGCTAGTAATGAACTAATTCGTGTGATTACGATGGCACCTGAAAAAGATGAAGACTACAAATTAATGGATTTCTGTAATGATCATAATATTGTTGTTAGCCAAGGTCATTCTGGGGCTGATTATGATCAAACCTTAATGGCATTAGCTAATGGCGTTAAATCAATTACTCATGTCTTTAATGGTATGGCTCGTTTCCATCACCGTGATGTAAACTTAACAGGGGCAGCCTTAAGACTTCAAGATGTCTATGGTGAAATCATTGTGGATGGTGTCCACTCTAATTTCAGTAATGTCCATACTTTTATGCGATCAAAAGGAAAGAACCGTTGTATCTTAATTACTGATGCCTTATTAGGAAAGGGTGAACCAGTTGGTAGTGAATATCAATTTGCTGGACATCCAGTGAGAGTCTTTGAAGATGGCTCACTTCGTCTGTTAGATTTAGATGCCATCGCTGGATCAACTTTATTATCAAATCGTGGTGTTCAAAACATTGTTGAAAAAGTTGGACTTGATTGGGAATATGCTGTGAATGCATCCAGTGTTAATCCTGCAACATTATTAGGACTTGATGACCATAAAGGATATATTAAATCAAAATATGATGCAGACCTTTGTATCTTAGATGATAATTTTGATGTGGTTGCTACTTATGTCTTAGGTAAGTTGGAGTACCAGAAGAATGACGTTTAATTTCATTATCAATCCAGCTTCAGGTCGTTACTCCTATCAAGAAGTCGTTGATTATATTCGTCTGTATTACCAACAAAACCCTGATTTTAAATATGAATTACATTTAACAGAGCGAATTGGTCATGCTACTGAAATTGCGGCAACAATCAAGGGCGCTGATCAATGCATTGTAGCGATTGGTGGAGATGGAACCCTTAATGAAGTTTTAAATGGAATGAATTTAGAAGTCACCTTAGCTTGTGTGCCAATTGGTTCAGGGAATGATTTTGTTAAGATGTTAAATTATCCTGAAAATCTTTCGACTCAAGAGTGGATTATTGAAACCATTGAAGGCAAACAAATTGAAGTGGATTTTGGTTTAGTGAATCAACATCGATTCTTAAATTCTTGTTGTATGGGAATTGATGCTCAAGTATTAGTTGAGTTTGAAAAGATGAGAAAACTACCACTTTCAAAGACGATGACTTATTATCTAGCTACAGCAAAAACGGTGATTAAACCGTTGAAACAAAACTTGACTATTCAAATCGATGATCAGCCTGCTTATCAGACTGATTCATTGTTATGTACGATTATGAATGGGAAGTATTATGGCAATGGGTATAAACCGACGCCAGATGCAGAAATTCAAGATCGAATCTTTAATTTATGCCAAGTTAAGCCAATTAGCTTGTTTAAGATTGCCTCATTAATAAATAAATATAAGGTGGGGAAACATACTAATCATCCTAAAGTAACGATGAGTGAGCTTAAGACCATAACCATTGAATCAGATTCTGAAATATTATATGGTTTGGATGGCGAGCTCAAAACGGGTAAAAAACTTGAGTGCCGCATTTCAGATACACCATTAAAACTATTAGTGTCAAAAAGAGCGGATATAAATTAATGAAAGTCTATATAGATAAAGAGATTAAAAATTTAAATGATTTATTAACGGGTTCAGCCGTCTATGATATTTCAGATTTACAAGAAATAGAGATGGATGAATTATTAAAACATGAGTCTGTCGTGGTTGTGGCTAGTGGACAAAATCAAGCACAGTTAGTAAGTCAGCTTGTGAATAGTCGTCCTAATGAGAAGAAGCCAATCACATTGGTACAGACCCATCCTAATTTGACTGTTCTTGTTGATAAAGAGGGAGCACAACTTATTTTATGAGCCAACAAATCAAAGCCATCGTCTGTGACTTAGATGGTACCTTATTAACGAAAGATAAAAAGATAATGAGGGAGACTCAAAGAACGCTGATTAAAGCGCAACAAGAAGGGATTACTTTAATCCTGGCTTCGTCACGCTCATATTTCATGCTTGAAGAGATTATTGAACAATTAGAAATG
Organism: uncultured Erysipelothrix sp.; assembly: GCA_964345765.1. Lineage (GTDB taxonomy): Bacteria > Bacillota_I > Bacilli_A > Erysipelotrichales > Erysipelotrichaceae > DUUI01. The sequence continues at coordinate 5,567 of CAYFSJ010000038.1, read as the reverse complement.
CCTAAGTATGAGGGGATTGTAATTTGTTTAAATGGCTTAGAGGTTTATAACACAAAGACCAAGGAAAAAAGAGAAGCACCTGGATTATCCAAGGAACTAACTCATAAAATCTATCAATATGGAAAAGCCCATGGAAAGATTATTACTTTTGAGTCGCTAGCAGGCTTTCAATTTTATGTGCCTAAGAAAATGCGATTTGGGATGCCGTTTTACTATTTTGCGCGCTATCGTAAGCGTCGATCTCAAAAAAGACAGATCAACTTCACTCTGTTTGGTGATTTCCGATTTAGTCCCGATGCCATGTTTGAAATTATCTCCGACTCTTCTAAATTAATTACTTCGGTTCAAAAATGTGGATTGATTCAAATAGGAACTGAGACGGCGATGGATAAAACCTTATTTAAGATGCGTTCTTATTTTGAAGAAGAGGCCAATATTGTTAAGATATCAAGAGTGTGGGCTGATATTATGCCACTGAATGTTTCTAAAGCATCCGGCATTGAAATGGCTCGTGATTTTTTAGGGTTTGGTTTAGAAAGCATCATTGCTTTTGGTGATGCAGAGAATGATATTGAAATGATTTCAAAAGCTAAAATAGGGATTGCGATGGGAAATGCGATGGACTCCGTCAAACTAGTGGCTATGGATGTGACCCTTGATAATGAGAGTAATGGTATTGTTCATGCTCTTAAGAAGTATCAAGTCATATGAAATGATTTAAAAATACCAAATGATATAATATAACCATTAAAGGAGGACTTTTATATGAAACAAGCTACTGAATTAAATTTTGAAGAACTTACTAAAGATGGATTAGTATTAGTTGATTTCTACGCTGATTGGTGTGGTCCTTGTAAGATGATTGCTCCAGTCTTAGAAGAAATTGATAGTGAAGAACAAGACCTAAATATTGTTAAAGTCAATGTTGATGAACAAGGAGTACTAGCTCAACGTTATGGTGTTATGTCAATTCCAACTTTAGTTTTATTTAAAGATGGTCAAAAAGTTGATCAATTAGTAGGGTTTGTACCTAAACCAAATCTAATCGACTTCTACTCAAGACATAAATAAAAGTTCAATTGAAGGGGATGTGCGAGTCACATCTCTTTTTTTGTTTTCAAATAGTAAACTTTTTGTTTAATATAGTTGTAATTGTTTTGAGAAAATGTATAATAAACCTTGTGAGTTTAGTAAAGCTATTTATTTTGTTTACTTTTACTAAACTATGGAGGGTTTATGAAAATAGGTCAAAGGATTAAGGAATTCCGCTTAAAGAACTCATTGACACTAGAGGAATTAGCGAGTCGTACTGAATTATCAAAAGGCTTCTTGTCTCAGCTTGAAAATGATTTGACGTCACCTTCAATTGCGACTTTGGCAGATATTACAGAGGCGCTTGGTGTTGATTTAGAACAGTTCTTTGCGAAAGAAAAAGATGAACAAATTGTATTTTCGACACAAGACTTCTTTATTGATAAACAATCAGATTATACCATCCATTGGATTGTCCCTAATGCACAAAAAAATGATATGGAACCCATTCTAATTGAGATTGCACCCAATGGTTATTCCCAATTAATTGAACCTCATAGTGGACAAGAATTTGGATATGTCCTAAAGGGTAAAATACAGTTAGAGTTTGATGGCTTTAGCCAAACTTTAAAAAAAGGGGATACCTTCTATTTAAAGGGCAATAAAGCACATCGCCTTAAAAACCCAAACCAATCCAATCATGCTCAAGTGATATGGGTTACGACCCCACCAATATTCTAGGAGAGAAAGATGAAAAAACTAATTCAATTTAAAAATATAGTAAAGGACTTTGATGGACAACTTGTCCTAAAAGGCATTAATTTAGATATTAATGAAAATGAGTTTGTGACCTTATTAGGTCCAAGTGGTTGTGGTAAAACAACGCTTTTAAGAATATTGGGCGGGTTTTTAGACCAAACAGAAGGTCAGGTTTATTTTGAAGATATCGAAATCTCAAATGTACCTGCTTATAAAAGAGAAATTAATACGGTTTTCCAACGTTATGCACTGTTTCCACATATGAATGTGTTTGATAATATTGCTTTTGGTTTACGGATCAAAAAGACCAGTGAAGAAGTCATTAAACAAAAAGTTGAGCGGATGTTAAAACTGGTCAACTTAGATGGTTATCAAGATCGTGCTGTTACACTATTATCGGGTGGACAACAACAACGTGTTGCGATTGCTAGAGCCTTAGTCAATGAACCGATGGTTCTATTATTAGATGAACCACTAGGCGCCTTAGACTTAAAGCTTAGAAAAGAAATGCAGATTGAACTTAAAAAGATTCAAGAAGAAGTAGGAATTACCTTTATCTATGTTACTCATGACCAAGAAGAAGCGCTCACTATGAGTGATAAAGTTGTGGTAATGAATCAGGGGGAAATCCAACAAATTGGGACTCCAATTGATATTTACAATGAACCAGAAAATCGATTTGTTGCTGAATTCATCGGTGAATCCAATATCGTTGAAGGTAAAATGATTGAAGATTATAAAGTATTCTTTGATGGTAAAGTTCATGATTGTGTCGACTATGGATTTGGTGAAGACCAAGAAGTTGATATTGTGATTCGACCTGAAGATATTGATATTATGCCTAAAGGACAGGGAGTATTTGATGGAATCATTAAATCACTCTTATTTAAGGGTGTCCACTATGAATATGTGGTTGAGACTGATCAATCGCACTATCTTGTACACAATACAGACCTCTATGAAGTAGGTCGTGAAGTAGCCTTAGCTTTTACACCAGAAGATATTCATGTGATGTGGACTTTGGAGACTTATTAAGATGAAGACATTTCAAAAATTAATTTGGCCTTATGGGGCATGGATGTTTATTTTTATCATCATCCCATTATTCTTAATTACTTTATACGGCTTTAGTACGGCTGGAAATCAAGTGGTTACCTTCAGGTTGACCCTTGAAAACTTTACACGTTTTTTAGATCCGGTGTATTTTAGTATCTTATGGAAGTCATTAACAATTGCTTTAATTACAACGGTTTTATGTTTATTACTAGGATATCCGATTGCTTATTTTATCTCTCGAAAGAGTGAACGGGCTCAAATGCTATTAATCCTATTAGTGACAATGCCAATGTGGATTAATATGTTAATTCGTACATATGCGTGGGTGTCCATCTTGTCAAAGAATGGAATCCTTAATAACTTGTTGAGTTCACTTAATTTACCAACGGTTGAGATTATGTATACAGATACAGCTGTATTAATTGGGATGGTGTATAGTTACTTGCCATTTATGATTTTGAGTATTTATACACAGTTGTCGAAATTAGATCAAAATTTAATTGTGGCTGCCTATGACTTAGGGGCAAATTGGCGTCAAACCTTTAGAAAAGTCATCTTCCCATTATCACTACCAGGTGTTATTACGGGTGTTACATTGGTGTTCTTACCGGCTGTTTCAAGTTTTGTTATTCCGCGTTTATTAGGTGGAGGTTCATACATGTTGATTGGTAACCTGATTGAACACCAGTTTATTTCAATAGGAAATTGGAACTTTGGTTCGGCGGTTTCATTGATTATGACCATTATTATCATTATTTCGATGTATATTACTAAGCGTGTTGATAGAAATATTGAAGAACAACGTTCTGTTGTTGCGGGGGTTTAGTTATGGTTGGTTTAAAGGAAAGAAAGTGGCTATCGAATTTATCGATTGGCTTAATGTTAGGTTTCTTCTATCTACCGATCCTAATTATGATTTTCTTTAGTTTTAACTCATCACGTTCATTGTCTGTCTTTGAAGGGTTCTCACTTCGTTGGTATGAACAACTTTGGGAATCTAGAGATGTTGTTAGTGCTGTTTGGGTGTCGGTTAGTATTGCGGTTATTGCCACAATTATTTCTACGATTGTTGGGACCATTACTGCGATTGGTTTATCAAAATCAAGAAAAGTACTTAGAGAAGCGTTTTTGGTCATCAATGATTTCCCTATTATGAATCCAGAGATTGTTACTGCTATAGGTTGGATGTTACTGTTTGTTTTTATTCAACTTGAGGCAGGTTATATGACAATGCTTCTAGCACATATAGCCTTTTGTATTCCATATGTTATTTTGAGTATTCTACCAAAACTTCGTAATTTAGATCCGAACATTACCGAGGCAGCTATGGATTTGGGGGCTACACCAACTCAAGCGCTTATGAAGGTGATTGTTCCTCAGATTATTCCGGCGATTGTGTCGGGTGCTTTGATTGCTTTTACGATGTCATTTGATGACTTTGTGATATCATATTTTGTGACAGGTAATGGCGTAAGAAATATTTCCATCTTAGTCTATACCATGTCTAAGAGAATTAATCCGACAATTAATGCCTTATCAACTTTGTTGATTGTGGTGATTACGATTGTCTTACTATTAGTTAATATTATTCCGATTATTCGAGAGAAAGGAAGAAAGCATGAAAAAGTCATTGATTAGTTTATTTGTTTTATTATTGTTAGTTGGATGCGGCTCTTCAGATTCATCTGATAAACAAACCCTAAAAGTATATAACTGGGGTGAATATATTGATGAGTCAGTTATTACTGATTTTGAGAATCAGTTTAATGCGTCTGTTGTGTATGACACGTTTGAGAGTAATGAGGCGATGTATACTAGACTTCAAGCTGGGGCTAGTTATGATGTCTTAATTCCGAGTGATTATATGATTCAACGGTTAATTGAGGAAGATTTCCTACAAGAGATTGATTTAGCGATGATTCCTAATACTGAGAATTTGATGGAACGTACACTTAATAAGGAATATGATCCAAATATGGAATATTCAGTTCCTTATTTCTGGGGTGACTTTGGGATTGTTTATAACACTCAAGAGGTTGATCCTGCGACAGTTGAGAGCTTAGGATGGGAATTACTTCATGACACACAATATAGTGGTCAAATCTATTTGTATGATTCTGAGAGAGACTCGTTTGTGCCTGCTTTAAAATCATTAGGTTATTCACTAAATACTGAAAATGAAGATGAACTTAATGAAGCGGCTGACTGGTTAAGAAAAGTTAATAACAATATGAATCCAGTCTATGCTGGTGATGAAGTTATTGACCAAATGATTTCTGAATCTAAGAATATTGCTTTGATGTATTCTGGGGATGCTGCTTATGTTATGACTGAAAATGAAAACTTAGCCTATTATGTTCCTCAAGAAGGATCAAATATCTGGCAAGATGCGATGGTTATTCCTAAGAATGCTGAAAACCCAACATTGGCTCATGAGTTTATGAACTTCATGTTAGAACATGATGTTGCCTTGGCAAATACTGAATATGTTGGATATAGTACTGTGGTGCAAGATGTTTATGATGAAGTAACTGCTGAAGGTGGATTATTTGAGGGTAATGATGCCTATACACCTTATGAAAATGATAAGCATGAAGAATTTAAATACAATGCTCAGACTCGTGAAGTCTTGTCTGAACTCTGGACAACCATTAAAGCTGCACACTAAAAAAGACCTAATGGTCTTTTTTTAATGCTTTTAGTTTCTTTCTTAGCTTCCA
>CAYFSJ010000037.1:0-9457 GCA_964345765.1 uncultured Erysipelothrix sp. | reverse complement strand
TAAAAAAGACCTAATGGTCTTTTTTTAATGCTTTTAGTTTCTTTCTTAGCTTCCAAGCTAGATTAAACAAATGGTATTTTGGAGATAATACTAAATCAAATTCACCGATGTATTCATGGACTTCTGGGGTGAATTGAGATTTAAACATGGATAAACCATCGTCTAATGATCCTTGAATACCGCCCATATCAACAAATTCTAAACCTTGTTTGATAGATTCTTCAATTAAGGTATGATAAATCAATTCCTGAGGATAAAACTTAGTAAAGGCAATATTAGTCCCTGCATAGAGTAAATAAATGGTATGGCCAAAGACAACACTAATCAGAGCACCAATGACGATTTCATCTTGATCTTTGACTTCTTTTAATTCATCAATTAACGATTGTAATGAAGCGATTTGTTCATTAAGACGAAAGACTTTTTTAGGTGATTTGTCTTTAATCTTTTCTATCTCTTGTTTTCTCTTTTCAATTTCTGATTTGAACTTTGACGCAAATTGTTTGGGTTTTAAACTAGCGATGGTAATCTTTGAACTTTCTGGATAGGTATCTAACAGTTTCTTGAAATAGGTTTTATCACGTAAGGAAACATCTTGTCTTTGTTCAGTTTCATTAATCATGGCTTGAAGGGCATTTAAATAATCATGTTGACTATGTGTTACTTCTGTTAGGCGTTGCTGAGTGTATTTGATTGATTTCTTAAGTCGTTTACTATAATTCTTAAGTGTTTGATCATCAAGTGGTAAGACTGCTGAATAACGTGGTTGAAAGGAATCGGACATTTCTGTTGGGAAACCTAAATGTTTAAATCCTTGGTCTTTTAATGCTTGAATGCTTTCTAATGCGAAGGAACTTTCTTTAGCTGTTTCTTTCTCGCAAAATAAATACTTCTTATAGGGGATGGCAGGGTCAACTCGAACAAAGGCACAGCCATGTTTTTTGGTTAATGTTTTAATATTATCGACAAAAAAAGTTAGTAATTGTTTATCGAAGAAATCTAGGAGTGGCCCTCTAGGAATATAGGCTAGCTTTTGGCCTAAGGGTAATTTTCTAATTAATATAAGGGCAACTCCAACGATTTTATCATTCTTTTTGACACCAACATGAAGTGGTTTAAAATTACTTTTAATTTGAGCCCATTGATAGGATTGAAGCAGTGATGAATATTGATAGTTTGAAGCAAATTGATTAAACTCTTGTTTATTTAAATTCTCGATAAATGTATACATATATCCTCATTTCTTTAGTAATCTGACAAGTCCGATGGTCCAACGCGCGTTAATAATGGAGTTGTATCGTCCGTGGTTATCATGGACTTGATAGAATTTCTGGTTATCAAGTGTGGTTGTCCGATAAGCTAAGACCCAATGATTCTTATAGTTATCTGGGCTACCTAATAATTGGTTGGTGCCAACGATAACTGGCTTTGGGTTTGGTTGAGTTAGTTTGTTCACCACTATACCATAAGTCGGTGTTAGGGAACCTTTGGCCTTATAATACTGATTGGTGTTTTGTTTTCGTAAAAAACGATTAATGCCCATTGAAACATCGTAGGCTATTGTTCCTTTTGGTGAGAAACTGGTAATCTCTTTTAATAAAGTAGGGTAGAGCTGTTGGTATGAGTCTGAGCCTTTATTTCTGATGCTTTCAGGAATAATTTTTTCTTGGATATAATCTTGGTAATAGGCGAGTAAAACAGAGGCGCTCATCATTCCGCAGGTTGCGCCTCTATTGACCCAATGCTTAAATTTTTTGAAGCGTTCTGGATCAATTCCAATCCAGTTTGTGTTGATTAACTGTTCTTTAGAATAGACTTCTTGTATATTACCCATGAGTTGACCTGGTCCACCATAAAAAAGAGTTGGTTTCTCTTTAATGATGAGTGTTTTATCTAAATTTAATTCGACTAATTCTTTTTTATGACTGATTTGATAGCCACCTCTATCAAATAAGGTGATATCAAAGCCGTTACTTGTTTTAATGTTCATACTCAAAACATTATAAACCAATTGAGGTTGTTTATCCAATATTACAGAAATGTCACATAATTAATTCTATAAGAAGGTATAATTAAATTGTGAATAGATTGGAGTTATAGATGAAGAAAATAATTATAATAATCGGCTTATTTTTACTTATTTCTTGTAATGCTTCAGCAACCAATATGAACCTTGTTCCTAGATAATTATAGGAAAATGAATCTAACATTTTGGATTTACTTCCTAATGGTTTCGATGTTTTGATTTATGATTACCAAGTATCAGATGCTATTAAATCATTGCGATTAAATACTTATCAACTAAGTGAAGGTGATTGGGAATTAATCAGTAAATCGATGCAACCAGTTGATGAACCTTCAGGAAGGTTATCTATCGTTTTTAATGAGAAATGGAAGGGTATTGGTTTTTCATTGATTGATTCAGAGACGATCGTGACAAGCTCTCAAGATTTTGAAGATAGTTATGCATCCAATAATAAGAAGCATTTAGAAGAAGAAAAAGTTATTGAATCAAATAAAGAATTTCCTGTTTTTATTGATATAAAAACAAATCAAAATAATATAACTTACTTTGATTTGGAGTCTAGCTTTGAGAATCCAGACCAATTACAAAATCAAGGTGCTGACTCTGTCTATTTAATGACACTTTTATTTAGTGATAAAGAGATTAATCAACTAGCTACAGAGTAAAATAAAACCTCATCAAAGATAGATGAGGTTTGACTTTGTATTGGTGCCCAAGGTGGGACTCGAACCCACACGGTATCGCTACCGGAGGATTTTGAGTCCTCTGCGTCTACCATTTCACCACTTGGGCGTAACAGTATTTTATCGTTTTTGAAGCAAAAAGGCAATAACTTACTTGACATTAATTGCTTGCTAAAATATGATTGTACATGCACGGGGGCGTAGCTCATTTGGGAGAGCGTTTGACTGGCAGTCAAAAGGTAGTGGGTTCGATCCCCATCGCTTCCACCATTTATAAATTAAAGTCACCCTTGTGGTGATTTTTTTATTGTTAGAGACAAAATTATTTTGAAATAAAGACAACCTCGTCTTTATTTTTTGTATAATAGGAGTGTGTTGAAAGAAGGGATGAACCATGACAAGACAGCTAGGTACAATCACACGAGGTTTACGAACACCCATATTCAGTGAAGGAGATGATTTAGTTAAGATCATTCCAGAACTGTTGGTTGATATTGCTCATAATTCAAAGTTTGAAATTAGAGATAAAGATGTTTTAGCGATTACAGAATCTATCGTTGCTAGAACACAAGGTAATTATGCGAGTATCTATGATATAGAGACTGATATAAAAAATAAATTAAATGGAGAAAACCAATTAGGGATTACGTTCCCAATTCTTTCTCGTAATCGATTCGCAACGCTTCTAAGAGGGATAGCGAGAAGTGTTGATGAACTGATTATTCAATTAAGTTATCCAGCTGATGAAGTTGGAAATCACTTGTTCCCAGCCGATTTATTATTTGATAAGGAAGTTAATCCTTATCAAGATGTATTGGATGAGAAACAATTCTTTGACCTATTTGGTAAATCAGAACATCCATTTACTGGCATGGATTATATTGAAACCTATCGTCATATTGTTGAGGCAGAAGGGACAAAATGTCAAATTATTTTTGCGAATGATGTGACCCAGATTCTTAACTATACTAAAAATGTTCTAACTTGTGATGTTCACACGAGACATCAATCAAAACGATTATTAAAACAAAAGGGCGGACAGATTGTTTTAGGCTTAGAAGATATTCTTAATCAACCGACTTTCCTTCATGGATATAATCAACAGTTTGGTCTGTTAGGCTCAAACAAGGCGAGTGATGAACGTGTTAAATTATTCCCAAGAGATTGCCAGGTTGTGGTTGATAAAATTGCGCAACGCATCAATGAATTAACTGGTAAACAGGTTGAAGTCATGATTTATGGCGATGGCGCCTTTAAAGATCCGGTAGGACGTATTTGGGAATTAGCAGATCCTGTTGTTTCACCAGCTTATACACAGGGACTGGCTGGTAAACCAAATGAGATTAAGTTAAAATACCTTGCGGATAATGACTATAAAAATTTAAGTAAAGAAGAACAGATAGAAGCGATTAATCGTCGTATTAAAGAAAATAAAGAATCTGAAGTGGCGGGTGAGTTTAAAGGACAACTTGGGACAACACCACGACAATTAACGGATTTATTAGGATCCTTAGCTGACTTAACTTCTGGTAGTGGGGATAAAGGAACGCCAGTTGTTTATATTCAAGGATACTTTGATAATTTTGCGGATTAAGTAATTATGCAACCATTGGTTGACAAACTTCCTATGATGGTTGGTGTTAAGATTGTATTTTAATAATTATAATTTAGCTATTAAAAGGAGAGTTAATATGAACTTAGCACAAAAGATTTTAATCTTAAGAAAAAGAAAGGGATTATCTCAAGAATAATTAGCTGAAAAGCTCAATGTGACTCGTCAATCCGTTAGTAAGTGGGAAACAGGAGAGGCAACTCCTGAAGTGAGTAAACTTGTTGGAATTGCGAAGCTGTTTGAAGTTAGTACCGATTGGCTATTATCTGAAGATGATTTTGTCTCGTTTAACCAATCATCCCAACCAAGGACCAATGAGATAGAAAAAATACCTTCCACGGTTGATAAATTAGTGGATAAGTACGGATGGCTAATTGGTATTTATATTGCCATTGGTGGGGCATCGATGTTTTTCTTTGGTTTAGTGACCAATGCTATGAGTTCGGGTTTTAGATCAAACCAAGTGGAGTTTCAGACGGAATATGGCACAGTGTTGGTTGATGATCCATTTAATCCAATGCCGCGTAATCCTTTCTCTGGAATAAGTAGTTTATTTTTAGGATTAGGCTTACTTGTTATCATTAGTGGATTGGGCTTGGCCTACTATTTGAAACAAAAACAAAAAACAAATCATTAATTGATTATTATAACTCTAATCATCTCAGATGTTGATTAGAGTTTTTATCTGTTAAAAAAAGAGGAAGATTAATCTCCCTCTGCTATTTGTTTAATAATTTCTATGATGACTTCTTTTGCTTTGACCATATTTTCTAAGCTCGCAAATTCATAGCGGCCGTGATAATTTTCACCGCCCGTAAAGATATTTGGGGTTGGGATACCCATAAAGGTTATCTTAGACCCATCGGTTCCTCCGCGAATTGGGTGAATATCTGGAGTGATCCCTAAATCTTCCATTGCTTTTTTAGCCACGTTAACTGGTGTCATGTCTTTAGAGATAATTTCTCCCATATTGTAATAAGAATCTTCCATTTCAACTCGGACTCTTTCAAGTTGATACTTTTCATTCATTTTGGCTGCTGCGTCTAAAATTTGTTGTTTGCGTGCTTCAAATTTTTCTCTATTGTGATCTCGAATAATATAGGTCATTTGTGCTTGGTCGACTGTTGACACTAAATTATTGAGTAGGAAGAATCCTTCATAACCCTCTGTTTTTTCAGGGACTTCATCACTTGGTAATAGATTGTGGTATTCCATCGCTAATAAGGAAGCATTGACCATTTTACCTTTAGCGGTTCCAGGGTGTACGGATAGTCCTTGAATTGTTATATTGGCTTCGGCCGCATTAAAGGATTCATATTCAAGCTCACCTAATGGCCCACCATCCATTGTATAGGCGAATTTTGCTCTGAAGTTTGGTGCGTCAAAGTGATTCGCGCCTTTACCTATTTCTTCATCAGGTCCAAATGCGACGCGGACTTCACCGTGTTTGACCTCTGGATTATTAATGAAGTAAATCATTGCTTCAACGATTTCGCTGAGTCCTGCTTTATCATCGGCACCAAGTAATGTAGTTCCATCGGTTGTGATGAGTGTGTGACCTACATAGTTTTTCAAATTAGGGAAGTCAGAGACTTTCATCACAATATCTTGTTCTTTGTTTAAGACGATATCTTTGCCATCGTAATCTTCAACTAATTGAGGTTGAATGTTTTCTGAGTTGAAATCAGCGGTGTCAAAGTGAGCGATAAATCCGATCGTATCGACTGGGTAGTCAACATTGCTTGGGAGTGTCGCAGTAACAAAGCCATTGTCTAAGTTATGGACAACTTCAGATAATCCGATTTCTTCTAATTCCATTTTGAGCATCTTTGCGAATTCAACTTGTTCTGGAGTTGATGGAATCGTTGATGATGAGGCGTCAGAGCGTGTGTTAATTTTTGCGTAACGAATAAAACGTTGTTTTAAATTTTCCATAAGACCTACTTTCTACATAATTATTATAAGCGACCTCTTGTTTATTTCAAGCATGTTATACTATTTGTGTTGGAGGCTACTATGAATGATTTCACACGCTTTATTAATAGTTTTAGTCAATTTGAACTAATTTTATTAGCTCTATTTGTTCTTTTATTAGGTGGTGTCTTTATCTATGGTCAAAAGAATATGGTTAATCAGAACAAGTTTAAAGATATCATCTCAAAATTTAAAAATAGAATTTTGTTAGAAGGAGTTCTCTTTATTAGCTTGCTATTATTAAGAGGCTTTTTAAGTTTTAATGTAACAAGGCTTCAAGAGTTTAGATGGTTAGATAAAAGCTTAATCATACTGATATTGATTTTACTTTATCGTTTATTGTCTCTTTTATTAGATATCTTTAATTATGTTTACTCTCGTAGTGATTTATCACTGAGAAGACCGCTTACACCTGTTTTTCAAGCGTTGAAGATTATTCTATTAATTATTGTTTTATTTGGCGTGATGGCAGTTGTATTAGATAAGGACCCACTCTTAGTGATGGGGTCGGTTTCTACTATCGTTGCTTTTATTTCTTTTATCTTTCAAGATATTCTCTTAGGATTTTTTGCGGGGATTCAATTAACTTCAACGGATACCATTCGTATTGGAGACTTTATTAGTGTGCCTGAATTGGGTATAAGTGGTAGTGTTGAGACGATTGGATTGACGATGGTAACTCTGGTCGGGTTTGATCAAACTCATACGACTGTTGCGGCGACGAATTTAATTAAAAATCCGATTATTAATTATCGTCATTTAGCCCAAACACAGGGACGTCAGTATACGCGCAAAATTAACTTTAATCCTGCCAATGCGAATAATATCTCTGAGGTTATTGAAAAAGTGAGAGAGTATTTAATTAACCATCCTGAAGTGGATGAAAACAAGGTTGTTTCAGTGCAGATTCAAGAAGGGACCTTGAATAATTTAATCTTATCGATTAGTGCTTTTTCGAAGCACCCAGGTTATCAGGAATTTGATCTGTTCGCTTCTAGACTTTCTGCAGAGATTGTACAGATATTAGCCTCTTACAACCTATTTAGCTGAGAGATGCTATAATATTAATTATGAAAAAGGAGGACTTATGAGTCAAAAACAATTACCAACTCGTCAAGAATTGAATGTTGAAGAAACATGGGATACTTCAACTATTTTTGAAACAGAAGAGTTGTTTGAAGAACAATTTAAAGAAGTTGAAAACAGAATACCAGAACTAACAAAGTATCAAGGTCGTTTGGCTGAAAGTGCGGATACCTTGTTTGAAGCTTTAGAATTAAGAAATGAGATCTATCAAAAATATTCGCATTTAGCTGTGTATGCACATTTACAAAGTGATGTTGATACGGCGAATTCTCACTATCAAGGTATGCAGTCAAAAGTGAATGATTTAGGGTCTAAAGTGATGGCTTCAATGTCTTACTTCACCCCTGAAATTATGGAAGCAGATGAAAGTATCTTTGTTGAGTATTTAAAAGATGATCGACTTAAAGAATATGAGCATGAGTTTGAATTATTATTTAGAAATCGTCCTCATATCCTAAGTGCTTCTGAGGAAGCGCTGTTGGCAAAAGCTTCTCCAGTGTTGGGTGCTTCAAGTCGTACATTCTCTATTTTAAATAATGCGGATTTAAAATTCCCTACGATTAAAGATGAAAAGGGTGAGGAAGTTCAATTGTCGCATGGTCGTTATTCTACTTTTATGGAGAGTAAAGACAGACAAGTTCGTCATGATGCTTTCAAAGCCATGTATAAAACCTATGGTGACTTACAAAATACTTTTGCTTCAACACTAAGTACAACGGTTAAAGCGCATAATATGTCTGCCGATATCAGAGGATTTGATTCGGCTCGTCATCACGCTTTGTTTAATAACACAATTGATGAATCGGTCTTTGATGCTTTATTAGAGGCTGTTCATGATCGTTTAGAACTACTTCATCGCTATGTTAAACTTCGTAAAGAAGCGCTTAAACTTGATGAAGTAAGAATGTATGATATGTATGTTCCGATGGTCGATGATGTTGATCTTAAGTTTACTTGGGAAGAAGCTAAAGATGTTACTTTAGAAGCTCTAAAAGTATTAGGCGATGATTATTTAGAAATCCTGAATAAGGCTTTTAATGATCGTTGGATAGATATCCATGAAAACCAAGGCAAGCGCTCAGGTGCTTATTCTTCTGGTACTTATGGTACGATTCCATTTATATTATTAAACTGGCAGGGTAACTTGGATGATGTTTATACTTTAGTTCATGAGCTTGGCCATTCCGTTCATTCGTATTACACGCGTAATAATCAACCGTTTATCTATGGAGATTACTCAATCTTCTTGGCCGAGGTTGCTTCTACGACTAATGAACATTTATTAACGCACTATCTGTTAAATAAATATGATGATCCTAAGGTTAAAGCTTATATTATCAATCATTTCTTAGATGGTGTGAAGGGAACGGTTTATCGTCAAACACAATTTGCTGAATTTGAACATCTAATTCATCAAAGTGATCAAGAGGGTACAGCGTTAACTTCTGAATACTTGAATAAATCTTATTTTGATTTGAATAAGAAATATTATGGTGATGGTGTTATTTATGATGATGAGATTAAGTTAGAGTGGGCTAGAATTCCACACTTCTACTACAATTACTATGTTTATCAGTATGCGACTGGTTTCTCTGCGGCGACCGCTTTCTCTAAATATATCTTGGAGAATAAAGAAGGGGCAGTTGAAAAATACATTAATTACTTAAAGGCTGGTAGCAGTGACTATCCAATGAATGTACTTAAAGATGCGGGAGTAGATATGAGTACTAACCAAGCAACGATTGATGCCTTAAATGTCTTTGAACAACGACTTAATGAATTAGAAGAAATCCTTAAATAAAGTAAAAATGAGCGATTACCTCGCTCATTTTTCTTGCCCCACCACTAGTGGTATACAGTTAATTGTGTTGTCCCTAAAAATAAAAAAACCACCTTTGTGGTTAATTTAGTTTTCAATGGTGGTTCCGGTCGGAATTGAACCAACGACACGTGGATTTTCAGTCCACTGCTCTACCGACTGAGCTACGGAACCATTGGTTGCGGGGGAAGGATTTGAACCTACGACCTCCGGGTTATGAGCCCGACGAGCTACCAGACTGCTCTACCCCGCGATAT
>CAYFSJ010000036.1:0-9567 GCA_964345765.1 uncultured Erysipelothrix sp. | reverse complement strand
CATCTTTGGTTTTTTCCCAAACATCGCCTGTTACATCTTTTGTCTTATCAACAACGTCTTCTGTTACATCCTTTGTTTTATTGATTATTCCTTTTAAAGTTTCTTTTAATCCCATATGGACCTCCTTTTTTCTTACTCAAATTATAGAATCTGAGCGCTATCAAGTCAAGAAAAAGCACTTTTCAGTGCTTTTTTGTTTAATAATTACTCTTTTACAACCTTAGTTAACACTAATTTAGTTCCATTGGCTAAATTATCCCCAACAGGACATGTGTTTTCGACAAACTCAGCAAATGCTTCACATTTTTCTTGAGGTTCATCTGTTTTAAAATGCATTGAAAAACGAATTTCTTGAAATCCATTTCTAACATCTGCTTTACCCATGAAACCATCTGGATCTAAATCTCCTTCAAGTTCTACATGGAATCCTTCGTATGTGAAGTTTTGTGCCTTCGCAAAGGCTGCGACACAAATTGTTTGACAAGCACCCAGTGCACATAGAATCATCTCAACTGGGTTCATTCCTGTGTCAGTTCCTCCTAGTGATTTTGGTTCATCTAAAATGACTTTAAATCCTCTTGCTTGTGCTTCTACTTGTAGACCGGTTTCTGTTTTAGTGGTAACTGCTTTGAAAGTTTCAATCATGATTGATCCTCCTCTTTAGGTCACCATACCACTATCCGGTTATTTAGTCAATGTGTAATTTTTCACATGATATTAATCCTTAAGATAGGTCTGCCGTCTGATATAAAAGAAACTGCTTCTGATTGTATTGCACTGGCGATAATAGATTAATCTAGCCTTTTGAACAATTCTTAATTGTCTTTTTGACTTTCTAATAGTTATCACTCCTTTTCTTAATGATAACCTCTGTTTATTAAGAATATCTTTATTGATGGTTAAGTCAGTATTATCTAAAAGAAAACTCCCAATTAAGGGAGTCGTTTAAATTTTATTTATTTCTCATATGCGGGAACAAGAGAACCTCACGAATAGATTCCTGACCAGTTAAAAGCATCACTAAGCGATCGACACCAAGGCCTAAACCTCCTGTTGGTGGTAAACCGTATTCGAGTGCTTCAACAAAATCAACGTCCATCTCATTGGCTTCAACATTCCCTAATTCTTTTTCCTTAAGTTGGTCTTCAAAGCGTCTTCTTTGATCAATCGGATCATTTAATTCTGAGAAGGCATTACAGTATTCATTACCCGCAATGAACAATTCAAAACGATCAGTAAATCTTGGATCTTGAGCATTTGACTTAGCCAAAGGGGAAATCTCTAAAGGATAACTATACACAAATGTCGGTTGAATCATTTTATGTTCACAATATTTATCGAAGAACTCAGCAATAACATGACCATATTGTTGTTGGTGATTATCCAATTCAATACCATGTTCTTTAGCTAGATCGAGAGCTTGTTGTTGATCTACCTCTAAAAAGTCAATGCCTGTTTCTTCTTTGATAGCCTCAACCATTGTAATACGTTTAAATGGTCCAGCTAAATTAATGGTATGTCCTTTATATTCAACTTCTGTTTTGTTAAGAGTCTCTTTAGCAACCGACTCTATTAACCCTTCTGTTAAATCCATCATCCCTTCCATGTCACTATAAGCGACATACGCTTCTACGGTTGTAAATTCTGGATTATGAGTGGAGTCCATTCCTTCGTTTCTAAAGAGACGACCAATTTCATAAACACCTTCCATTCCACCTACAATTAAACGTTTTAGTGGAAGCTCTGTCGCGATTCTTAAATAAAAGTCCATATCTAAGGTATTGTGATGAGTCACAAATGGTCTGGCAGCAGCCCCCCCTAAAATAGAGTGAAGGATTGGTGTTTCAACTTCTACTAATCCTTGAGAGTCAAAATAATGTTGAATCGCACGAATTACTTTTGGTCTAAAAAACGCAATCTCTCTGGCTTTATCATTACTAATAAGGTCAAGATAGCGTCTACGATAACGCTCTTCTTTATCGACTAAACCATGGAACTTATCTGGTAACACTCTCAGTGATTTGGTTAAGTGTGTTAAGTTTTCAACCTTAATTGATAATTCACCATGATTGGTTCTAAATACTTTCCCTTCGACCCCGACAATATCACCTAGGTCTGTGTGTTTATAATAATCAAATTGTTGATCTCCAACCATGTCTTTACGGACATAGACTTGAATCTGGCCATCTTTATCTTGGATATGCATAAAGCCAGCTTTCCCCATGACACGCTTAGTCATTATACGACCGGCAATGATTACATGTTGGTCTAAAATCTCAAGTTCTTCCTTACTTGAGTGTTCATATTTATCAAAGATTTCTTTAGTATGATGCGTTCTCTTAAACGCATGACCAAATGGGTCAATCCCCATCTTCTTTAGTTCTTCGAGCTTTTCTCGTCTAACTAATTCTTGTTCTCCTAAATGTTCATTCATCATATCCACGTCCTTTATATTCATCCAATATTGTAACAAATTGTTGATACGTTTTCATCTGTACTAAGTCCTTCTTAACAACATGACTATTGGGTAATCCTTTAAAGCCCCAAGCCGCATGAGAACGCATCTGTTTCATCCCGTTTTCCTCGCCCATTAAGTCAATTAATTTTCGAGCATGATTAAGTAGCATATTAAATCGATAGTCTAAATCTGGATTAAAGAGTGATTCCTTATTATCAATCGCATCTTTAATTTCTTGAATTAACCAAGGTTTTCCTAACATACCTCGTCCGATCATTACACCATCACAACCTGTTTGGTTGATCATATCCAATGCATCTTGACCACTTAAGATATCCCCATTGCCTACAACAGGAATAGTAACTGCTTCTTTGACTTGTTTAATGAGTGACCAGTCTGATTTCCCCTCATACATTTGAGCACGAGTTCGAGGATGAACAAACAGAGCACTTGCGCCTGCTTTCTCTAGGGCTTTGGACATTTCTACCACATTGATAGAGTCCTTATCCCAACCTGCTCTGAGTTTTACAGTAAGTGGTTTATCAATGCTTTGTTTCATTTGATAGACAAGTTCACTCGCTTTTGTAATATCTTGCATCAGTGCAGAACCAGACCCTTGTTTGGTTATTTTTCGAACTGGGCAACCCATATTAAAGTCGATGATGTCACAATTGGTCTGTTTATCTAAATACTGTGCACCCTTAACCAGATATTTCGCATCATGGCCAAAGATTTGAAAAACAATCGGATGTTCTTGTGGCAGGGTCTCTAACATTTGAATTGTTCTATCGTTTCGATAATAGAGAGCTTGATCACTCACCATTTCATTGAAATAAAGCCCTGGTTTATACTCGACACAAATCTGTCTAAAGGCCAAGTTGGTTACACCGGCCATCGGTGCTAAAACAACGGGATTATCACATTGTATCTCATCAATTTTTAGCATGATTTTTCTTTAGTAATAGTTGATTTAAATCGTCTTGGTTAAAATGATAGTGTTCATTACAATACTGACATTCCATGGTTGCGCCCTTCTCATCTTCGATTAATTCATTTAAATCTTCATTCGATAAGGTAATGAGGGCAGCCTCCATTTGTTCTCTAGTACAGTGACACTTAAACTGCACGTTTTGTTGATCAACCAGTTCAATATCTTCAAACAAGCTCATCGCAATTTCTTGAGGAGTCATTCCCTCTTTTAAGATTTGACTGATTGGTTTTAGATGCGACACAACATATTCAGCCATTTGAATATCTGTCTCATCATGTCCAGGTAACATTTGAATTAGTAATCCACCTGCAGAGACAACATCTCCTTGTTCATCGACTAATACTCCTAATGACACAGCCGATGGTAATTGTTCTGATTGGGTAAAATAGTAGGCAAAGTCTTCAGCAATCTCACCGGATACTAATTCAATGGAACTGGTAAACTCTTGTTTTAAGTTATAGTTTCTAGAAACCGATAATTGACCATTCCCAATCGCTTTTGAGACATCAAGTTTATGGGTTTCTTCATTAATAATTGTGATATGGGGATTGCGAACAAAACCCACCACGTTTCCATTCTTTTGGGCATCGACTCGAATAAGTTCTAAGGGGCCATCCCCTTCTATTCTAATTGATATTAATTCTTCTTCATTCTTTAGTTGAAAAGCCATAATTGAGGCCATTGCCATGGTCCGTCCTAATGCAGCACTGGCCGTCGGCCAAAGATCATGACGCTCTTTAGCTTCTTGGACTAATTGAGTCACATCCGCTACCATTACCCGAATGTTTTTATTGTTGGCTAATGCACTTACGATTTGATTCATATCTTCTCCTAACAAAAAGCACCGTGAGGTGCTCTTTTTAATCTTGTTGGTTAACCACCTGTTGTTGGGTCAACGTTAGTTCTTTGCCCTCACTGAGTTCAATAATTTGTTCCTTAGTTAAAGTTTCGTACTCAATTAAGGTATTGGCAATCTTATCTAATAGTTCTCTATTTTCAGTAATAATCTTCTTAGCATTGTTATACGCTTCATCGATAATCTTACGGATTTCTTTATCAATCTCAAAAGCCACTTCGCCAGAATAACTCATGTTTGAGCCATAATCTCTTCCTAAGAAAACATTGTGTCCAGCATCTTCATATTGAATCGTACCAAGAGAACTCATCCCATAGGACATAACCATATTACGAGCAATCTTGGTCGCTCTTTCGATATCGTTATAGGCTCCAGTTGAAATTTCATCAAAGACGATCTCTTCAGCGACACGCCCTCCAAGTAAACCAGTAATCATTCCGATTAGATCTGATTTAGTTTGGAAGTAAGTTTCTTCCTTAGGTGTCATCAAGTTATAACCACCCGCTTGTCCACGTGGAATAATCGTTACTTTTTGAACCTCAGAAGCTGATTCTAGTTTTAAACCAATAATCGTATGTCCTGTTTCATGGTATGCAACCATGCGTTTTTCACGCTCACTATATGTTCTTGATTTCTTAGCAGGACCCGCCATAACTCTGTCGATGGCCTCATCTAAATGATGCATCTTAATCACTGTTTCATTTTCACGAACCGCAAGTATAGCTGCTTCATTTAGTACGTTCTCTAGGTCTGCCCCAGAGAATCCTGGAGTACGTCCAGCTAATGAACCTAATGAGACAGACTCATCCAGTTTCTTATTACGAGCATGGACATGAAGGATTGCTTCTCTACCCTTACGATCTGGAAGTGAAACTTGAATTGTTCTATCAAAACGTCCAGGTCTTAATAAGGCTGGGTCTAAGATATCACCACGGTTTGTTGCGGCAATAATCAGAACACCAGAGTTATCGTCGATTCCATCCATCTCAACCAGTAATTGGTTTAGGGTTTGTTCACGCTCATCATGACCTCCACCTAGACCAGCACCACGTTGACGTCCAACGGCATCAATCTCATCAATAAAGATAATACATGGAGCAGTTTTCTTTGCTTGTTTAAACATGTCACGGACACGACTTGCTCCAACACCCACAAACATTTCAACAAAGTCTGACCCTGAAATTGAATAGTATGGAACATCCGCTTCTCCGGCTGCTGCTTTAGCTAATAATGTTTTACCAGTTCCTGGAGGACCAACTAATAGAATCCCCTTAGGAATACGAGCCCCCATCTTTTCGAATTTCTTAGGTGACTTCAAGTATTCAATCAGTTCCTGCATTTCTTCTTTTTCTTCGTCCGCACCAGCAACATCGTTAAACTTAACTTTAATGTTTTCTTGATTTCGAGCCGGCGATTTGGAGAAGTCGAAGGCTTGTTTATTTGAGCCTCCCATTCTTGAGAACATAAAGAAAACCAAGCCCATCATTATGATATAAGGAATAATACTGGCTAGGATTGTAAAGAGCCCTTCATTTTGATAAGGGTCACTCACATCTAATTTTTCAATGTTCTCTTGTAGGTATAACGCATTTTCTTCTGTGTTGGCGATTCTTGATTTAAAAGGTTTTAAGGTATCCCCTTCTTTGTATTCACCAACAATGTCTATCGTTAAATTTGTGTAATCGGCACGTGTATTGTCTATCTCTTTGGTTTCAATAATATTGGTAAGTTCAGAATAATTCAGTATTTGAATATCTTCTCGCCCAGCTAATTGACTTAGAAACAAAAAGAAAAGTAACACCGCGATATAGGGTATAAAATTTGAAAATCTAGTTCTTCTCATGGCACTCCTTTGTTTTAGAGGTAAACCTCATCTTTTAACACTCCAACATATGGGAGGTTTCGGTATTTTTCAATATAATCTAAACCAAATCCGACAACAAACTCATTTGGGATTTCAAACCCAATAAAGTCTGCTTTAACATCAACGATTCTTCGGCTTGGCTTATCTAAGAGAGTAACAATTTTTACATCAGCTGCTCCCTTGTTATAAAGCAATTTAGATACTTGTTCTAATGTCTTTCCTGTGTCGACAATATCTTCGACTAGTAAAACATTATCTTCTTTAATTGATCTGTCTAAATCTTTGAGAATACGAACATCTCCCACAGATTCAGTTCCTTCATAGGATGACACATCCATAAAATCAAGTTCTACATCCATTTCAATCCATTTAATTATTTCAGCTAAAAATGGGACCGAACCTTTTAATAACGCAACTAAAATCGGTGGTTTTTTATCTTTATAATCTTCTTGAATTTCTTGAGCTAATTCTTGAGCACGCTCAACAATTTGTTGATGGCTCACGAGAACTTTTTTAATATCTGTGTGCATCTTATCTCCTTTAGGTAAAAATAACCTTTATATATTCTATCATAATTAATGATAAAAACCATCTTGAATGATGGTCTAGCGCTTCAAACTTTTAAGCTTTTGTTTTATTTCCTCATTTAGTCGATAACTATCGATACATTTACTAATCGTTTTGTTATGCGTCCAGCGATCCAGTTGATGTTTTTCTAACACCCTAATGGCTTCATCAACATTGACAATGATCGCCTCACAAAAGAACCACGCTTTCATCATCAATACATAATAACCGTCCTGTTTAACATCTATGACTCTTTGATAAATCGTTTCATCCTCTACATAATAGCTAAGTAGTAATCGTATTCCTAACCGACAGACAAACTCTTGTTTAGAAGCTAACAACTCATCAATTAATTCAAGAGTCTTATCACGATTTTTAAGAAGTACTTTAGGATAGAGAATATCGACTACCGACCAATTATCAAGATAGGGAGTAAACTTCCTTATTAAATCTATACAAACATCAACCTCTTTAATCTGATTAAGATAAATTCCATGAAGTACGTTTTCTTCATGATACTGATGTGGTAATTGATTTACAAAAGAATCTAAGTCATTGTTTTTTGCCAACGATCTTAAGTGTGGTACTCGAACACCAATAATTCTATCTGGGTCAATATTGGGAATTAACTTCTCACTGAATTTTTTATATTTCAAATCTTGAAGCTGAAATAATTGTTGTCTAATATCCATAAGGTTTACGCTTCAGTTTTAAGTTATAAGGTGGATTGTAATGATTCACATCACATCCTAATTCAGCAACAAAGATGACATCTCCATCTCGATTTTCAATGACTGGCCAATAGCGGCGATCTCGATGAGAAATTTTTCGGTCGATAAAAAACCGATTTAGTTTCTTAGTCCCATATTTCATTAAAATCTTATCGTCACTTCTCGCATTACGAATAATTAACGGATAATCATCTTGTGTAACACTGAGCCCCATTCCAACATGTTCATTTAATTTAAAGTAAGGAGTGTCCAAACGTTCATACTCAGTTAGTTGATACTGATAGCCATTAAACTTGGTATCCATTAATCGAACCAACCCATACTCAATAATTAATGTTTTAGACTTAGATATTTCTATAAGTTGATTTTGATTCTTAAGAATAATTCCATCCAATTCTTTAACATGTTTACGAGTCATCTTCTTGGTATTAAGACCATTAAAAGTTAGATATTCTCTAAGGATAAACAATCGGATTGGTTCCTGTAACAAGACATATTCGTTAATAAGAATCTGGGTTTTATCATTTTTAAAGAATCGATTAAATCTATTTCTCATCACTTTATTTCTTTGGGAATAGAGTTTTTGATATTGAATTAACGATGATTTCTGTTCTTCAGGCATTTCTTTAAGTGCTTTTCGAATTCGATTACGCGTGTATTTGTCGGAATCATTTGTCTCATCAATTCCATACTCTATATTATGGGCGACACAATAATTAATGAGCTCCTCTTTTGTTTTCTCTAATAGAGGTCTACGAACCAACATATTGATGAGCTTGCTGGTAGGTTTCAGTCCTAAATGTTCAGGTTGTCGATTACTTAATAATTGAAAGAGAATCGTCTCTAGTTGATCCCCATAGTGATGGCCTAAATATAGTGCTACCGCTTGGTAACCTTCATAGACTTCTTTATAACAACGTAATCTAAAATGTCTGGCATTGTGTTGAAAATTACCTTGAGTTAAATCTTGAGCTTGATAGCTAATGACAGGTATTTGATATTGTTTTCCATAACGCTCAACTAACTCTTGGTCGCGATTTGAAGTATCCCTCATTTGATAGTTAATATGAACAACCACCAGATTGTATTTATCTTGAGTTCTTAACATGTCTAAAAGAGCCATTGAATCTGGCCCTCCTGAAACACCAACGACTACCCAACTTTTGTTAGTCAAAGAGATGGGCATATTCACCATATCCTTGTTCTTCTAATTCTTCTTTGGGGATAAATCGCAATGCCGCTGAATTAATACAATAGCGTAGTCCACCTTTATCTAATGGTCCATCTGTAAAGACATGTCCCAGATGACTATCTGCATTGGATGAGCGAACTTCAACACGGTGCATGTTATGACTAAAATCCGCTTTTTCCTTAATCTGTTTTCGATCAACAGGTTGAGTAAAAGCTGGCCAGCCACAGCCACTATCGTATTTGTCCTTAGAACTAAACAATACCTCTCCACTGACTATATCAACGTAGAGTCCTTCCTCAAAATGTTGGTCAAACTCATTGTTGAAAGGTGGTTCGGTTCCATTTTCCTGAGTCACATAATAACTCATTTCACTTAAATTTTTCTTATCCATACCTCAATTATAACAAACAATGACAATACTTTTTCTGATTAGACTATTTTGTTAAGATTAGTTTAAGGAGATAAGCGATGAAAAAAATATTAATCCTCGTTTTGTTACTAGTTGGTTGTTCACAAAGTACTTCAATTGTTGGTGAGTTAACCTGTCCTAGAAAGTAGATAATTATGAAGAAAATACTCTTAGTCTTACTCATGCTCTTAAGTGCCTGTTCATCAACAAGTAAAATTGATGGAAGATATGAATGCGTAGAAGAAAATTTTGTGGTGATTATTAAAAATGACCAGATAAATATTAATAATCTTCTATTTAAATTTGAAGAAGTAAGCGAAAATACCTATCAAGTTATTATTGATGAAGACATTCAAATTGATGATGCGTATTTTGAATATGACACGCAACTAGTTCAAATTAATCTAATTGATAGTGGCAATGATATCCTAGAGTGTCCAAGACAAAAATAGAATCCATTACGGATTCTATTTTACTAACTTAAAGTCAACACGAGTTG
>CAYFSJ010000035.1:5766-9903 GCA_964345765.1 uncultured Erysipelothrix sp. | reverse complement strand
TTGAATTTAATCAATTAGTTTCCTAATTACTGTCCAGTTTATTGACATCGGTCCATAGCTGACACTATCCAAAATGTTCGTATTCTTTCCTACTACGTTAGAACCAATAATTCGAAATAATCACAGGATTTTGAATAAGAAAAAAGTGACAAAATCGATTGATTTCATCACTGCTTTCACTATCGTAACAAAGGACAGAAAATCCTTTATTTATCAGCAAAAATGGCGTCCTCGAGGTGACTCGAACACCCGATCTGTCGCTTAGGAGGCGACTGCATTATCCAACTGTGCTACGAGGACATTTGCTATTAAATAATACTACTTTTTGGGTGAAAAATACATAACTCTTAGGAAGCGTGTGCCTACTACTTAGGAGGTGGCGGCTCTAGAACAGAGAACTATACCATTTCTGGAAATAGAATCAGCATCGCTCCTGCAGGAGAAGACGCTGGAATCCCAATAATTGTCGTAGAAGAATTAGAAGCAAATAGTGACTTCACAGAATTAACAGTATTAGATGCTGATGGACAACCATCAGGAATCATCCTTAAGAAATAAACACAAAACAGCTGAGAATTTAGTATCTCAGCTGTTTTTTTAGTTAAGTATCAAAGATTTAGTAAGCTTATCACCATCACGGACAATCTCAATATCAATGGTATCACCCGCTTTAAAACGATATAAATGACGTCTAAAGGTTTTGAAATCATCCACCTTCTGGTTGTTTATACCAACAATCACATCACCAGGTTGAATATCCGCTTGTTGAGCTGGCGAGTTAGCCAAAACCTCATTAACATAAACCCCTTCATTGACCATTGGAACTTCCAATCCATAGAATCGATTTCTAGCAATCAAATCAGGAACAGAAATCGCACTAATACCAATGACAGGACGTTGGACTTCACCCGTTTGTTGGATTTGATCAAGAATACTAATTACTTCATTGATAGGATTCGCAAATCCCATCCCTTCTACGGTTAAATCTAGTAGTTTTAAAGTATTAATCCCAACTAATTGACCGGCCATATTAACTAATGCGCCACCCGAATTACCAGGATTAATGGCCGCATCCGTCTGTAGTAAGACCATATCCCAATCAGGAATACCATCGCCATTAGTATCGACTTCAACCACTCTATCTTTCCCAGAGATGACCCCTACTGATAAAGAACCAGAGAAATCTTCTCCAGATGGTGAACCTATCGCTAAGACCGTTTCCCCTACTTGAAGAGCTGAACTATCCCCAATAACAATAGGTTTAAGATCTAAATCAGACTCTACCTCAAGTAAGGCTGTATCCGAGAGTGCATCACTCCCAATGACTTTTGCTTCAATACGCTCACCCGTATTTAAGATAACATAAACTTCTTCATGTCCTTCAATCACATGGTGGTTGGTTACAATATAAGCTGTGTCACCCTCTACTTTATAGATGACACCCGACCCTGATCCTCTAGGATAATTTAGGACCGTCACAACAGAGGCTGCCGTATTCTGATAGACCTCAGAAATATCACTCTGTATCTTCGTCGTCACCTGAGTAATGTTATGTTGACTATTCTCATCTGGCGAAACCACTTCTGTTGTTTGTTTTGAGTTCGATTTTAAATCGTTGAGTTCCATTTCTAAGGTTGTCATTCTTAAGCCTAAAAATACATTTAGGATAATTAAAGCCATGACACCAACAAATGTAATCCATCTTTTCATAATGACCCCCCTTTATTTGTAACTATTATTTTAACACTATTTTTTATTGACAGCTCTCACACACTCCAAAAATTTCCATTCTGTGTCCATAAACTTTAAAGTTGTTTCGCTCTAAAGATGCTTCAAATAAATTCATTGGGCAGTGATCAAGCTCAATCACATTACGACATTTTATACAGATTGCATAATGAGCATGTTGGTTATAGTTAAGCTCATAATAGACAGCTTCTTGATTTAACATCGTAATCTTATTAATCATATTTGACTGTTCAAAAGAATCTAAAATACGATAAATCGTCGACAACCAAATTTGTTGGTTTTTTTCATGAAGTGCCTGTTGGATTTCAACAATCGATAAGGGTTTATTCTCAGACTCAAATATCTCAAAAATAGCCAAACGATGTTTCGTCTTCTTAAGCTCTTTTGGCCAAATCAATTGTTTTTGACTCATACCTGTACTCCCTTCACTTTCGCTCTTTGATTTTTAAAACCATTATAAATAAATAGAATTAAAAGTGTTATCAAACCTAACATAACAATCGTTCCACCAGGTTTTAGAGATAAGTGATAAGAACTAATCAAACCAATCACCGTAAAAGTTAAACCAAACAAAATGGAATAGATAACTGTTTGTTTATAGCTTTTAGAAATTTGTAAAGCACAAACAACTGGTATAACCATCAACGAAGAAATAATTAATGCCCCAACTGTTCTGGCCGCAACCGACACAGTAATGGCCGTTAACAAGATAGATAGTAAGTTAATAAACTTAACATTCACTCCAATTAAGCGCGCATTCTTTTCATCAAGCGCAACTAAGAAAAACTCTTTAAAAAATAGAATAAACAAGGCAATGACCACAATCGAAACAATAATCACTAATTGTAGTTCTTGATCACTAATAGCAATAATACTCCCAAATAAAAACGAGTTGAAGTTCGCTGTATTAGGCACCAAACCTGATAGTAAACCCGCCAACCCAATTCCTGCGGAGGTTATAACAGCAATACTGGTCTCTGCATATTGAGGGATATTCTTACGAATAATATCGATGCTTAAAGCCGCAACAATACAGGCCATTAAAGCACCAAAAAGAGGGTTAAAGTTAAAGATTAACCCAATTGTTACTCCGGCCAAGGACATATGAGATAAAGCATCCCCAATCATAGAAAATCGTTTAGTCACCATTAAGAGTCCAATACTAGGGACAATAACACCTAATAGGGCACCAACGACTAATGCTTTTTGCATAAAGGGATATTGCAGCATATCCATCTTATTTCACCCTTTCTAAATGACCTTCTTCAAGTTCATAAATATCAGTCACTTCATCCACCAAATGGTCCACATTATGAGTGACCAATAAAATAGTTAAGCCTTCTTTATTAAGAAGGGATAATGTTTCATAAAAATGTTTAGATGATTTGCGATCAACCCCAGAGGTTGGTTCATCCAAAATAACAAGGTTAGGTTTATTGACTAATGCCCTAGCCAACATGACTCTTTGTTGTTGACCACCCGATAAATTTGAAATCAATTCATCTTTATAGTCCAACATGTTCACTAAGGCAAGTGCCTTGATCGCTTGTTGTCTATGTTTATTTTTCGCCAACTTAAAGAAACCGATATCTTGATATAGATTTCCAACCACTATTTCTAAAACAGTGGCTGGAAAGTTTAATTGGCGATTGAGAGTATTTTGAGGGACATAGCCAATTCGATTAAATTCATTTGAGATAGTCAGTTGACCTCTACTTGTTTTGAGCTCTCCAATTAACAATCTTAAAAGAGTACTCTTACCAGCACCATTATCCCCTATAAGGGCAACATATTGTCCTGGTTCAATACGTAGATTTATATCGTTTAAGACGATATCTTTTTCGTAAGTAAAATAAAGGTCTTTAAATTCTATCACTGCGTTAATCCTTCTACTAATATTTCTAAGTTATCACGCATCATTTCAATTAAGTCTAAATCATCTTTTCTAACTGCTAAAGTACTTAATACAGCCGTCTTAGCTCCAGTTTCATTGGATAGTGTATCCGCCACTTTAGAGCTTACATTCTCTTCAAAGAAAATTGTTTTAACACTTCTATCTTTGACAAGATTGATAATTTCGACCATGCGCGCTGGGTCTGGTTCTGATGTTGGCACTAATCCTTCAATACCAACTTGTTCTAAATCATATTGATGAGCAAGATATCCATAGGCTTCATGTTGAACAACCAATACTTTTGAATCGATTGAAGACAATTTATCTAAATATTCTTGATGCACTTTATCTAATTCTGATTGTAAACTTTCTAGGTTAGTTTGTACAGAATCTTTTAACTCTACATAAGCATTAGTTAATGCATCCGCAATTGTCTGTGCCTGTTGTTTCGCATTAAGCGGTGTTGACCAAGTATGTGGGTCTAGACTTCCATG
>CAYFSJ010000035.1:0-5666 GCA_964345765.1 uncultured Erysipelothrix sp. | reverse complement strand
GTCATGACTATGACCTTCAATCAACTCAATATCCTTAGAGGCATTAATAATCGTTAAGTTCTCATTAGTTAATGATTCTAATACATCATCAACCCACATTTCCATCCCTGCTCCATTATAAACAAAGACATCCGCTTGTTCCAAAAGAACAATATCTTGTGGGCTAGGTTCCCAAGTATGAGCATCCGCCCCAGCCTCAGGTAACAATTGAGTCACACTCGCTTGATCCTCCACTAAGGAATTAACCAAACTCGTCATTGGAAACATCGTCGTAACAATCTTGATTTGATCATCAGAGGCTTGTGGTGTACTTTGACATCCACCAATTAATAATGTTATTAACAATAAAGCTATCATTTCTAGTTTCATATTTTATTCTCCTAAACGCAAATGAGAATCGTTCGCATTAACAAGGATAACACTCTGATTTTTAAAAAGCAACTAAAAACTATTTAAAAAAAGAAGTTTTTACACTTCTTCTCGTTTGTTTAACAATTCTTTGTACTTGGATTTTCCCTTATTCCTAGAATAATTACGCATTAATAAGCCAATTTTCTGAATAGTATCATTACTCATTCCATGTTCCATTTGACCCGCCTCAAGCTCAGCCTGTTTTGGATCAACCCCCAACATATGGACCAAAAATCCACGAAGGATGGCATACTTCTTATTTAAATCTATAGCAGTTTCACGCCCATAAGGAGTTAAAAAGATATCTCCATAAGGTTCTTGAGTCACTAGTTTTAATTCACTCAACGTTTTTAAAGCGCGATTCACACTCGGTTTTGAAACCTGTAGCACTTTAGCAACATCCACTGATCGAACACCTTGCCCTTTATCTAAGCGAAAGATAGTCGATAAATAATCTTCAATCGAAGGAGTCATTTGAGTCAACATGTTTCCACCTCTTTCCTAGGTATATTATAGATTTAAAAAAGTAAACTTGCAATAACTTTTTGACATGAAAAAACCTTCATGTGAAGGTTTAGTCATTTCCATTTAATTTTAATTTCTTCATTAACTCAACAATCGGCCAAGGCATTAAAGCCAAGACAACAATAATCATCCAATGAGTTAAATCAAGTGGTACTAATTTGAAAATCTCCTGAATAAATGGAACCAGTAAGACCACCAACATCATCACCACATTCACCAAGATTGCCTGAATCAACGACTTGTTTCTAAACATTGTCTTAAACACCGACTCATGAGGCGAATGAATATTAAGTGAATGAACTAATTGAGAGAACCCCAACACTGAAAAAGCCATGGTACGACCCATCTCAGTATTGCCCTCTAAACCAAATAACCAACCAGAACCAATAACAAATCCTAAAGTTGTTAAGATTCCAATCATAATTCCTTGATATAAGGTACGGTAAGCCATTGGCTTAGTAAACAGAGTATTTGAGCGATCTGGCTCACGCTCCATAATATCTTCCTCAGCAGGATCAATTCCCAACGCTAAAGCAGGAAGTGAATCCGTCACTAAGTTAATCCATAAAATGTGAATCGCCAATAAAGGCAGTGGCCAATTTAAGAATGTCGCCAACAACAACACAAACAATTCGCCCATATTACAAGACAATAAATATCCAATCGCCTTCTTAATATTATCTTTAATCCGACGTCCCTCTTCGACCGCATTAACCACAGTCGCAAAGTTATCATCGGTAAGAACCATATCCGAAGCGCCCTTAGCAACTTCAGTCCCAACAATTCCCATCGCAGCACCAATGTCTGCCTTTTTAAGAGCCGGAGCATCATTAACCCCATCGCCCGTCATAGCAACAACATTTCCATGCTTCTTCCAAGCATCGATAATGCGCATCTTATGTTCTGGCGAAACACGAGCATAGACACCAATTGACTCAACCTCATTATAGAGATCATCATCACTCATCTTATCCAGCTCACTACCCGTCACTACTTTTTGACCTTCAACTAATAGACCAATCTCTTTAGCAATCGCCTGAGCCGTAGTCGCATGGTCCCCCGTAATCATGACAGGACGAATACCAGCCGTTTTACACTCAGCAATCGCCTGTTTCACTTCAGGTCGAGCAGGGTCAATCATCCCAACTAAACCTAGGAAGATTAAATCAGACTCTAAATCAGGGTCGCCATCTTTAACAGTCCCCTGAACTTCTTTATAGGCCACAGCCAACACTCTCAGAGCATTTTGACCCATCTCTAAATTCGCCTGTTGAATTTGTTCTCTATCTTGATCCGTAATTTCTCTTACTTCTTGATCAAGACCATAACGGGTTGTCACATTTAAGACTTCATCAACACCGCCCTTAACAAAGACAATCTGTTTTCCATCCACTTTATTTACCGTCGCCATACGCTTACGATTTGAATCAAATGGCACTTCAGCAATTCTAGGATACGCATCCATGGTCTGTTGATAATCAATCCCATTATTAACCGCCCATTCGGACATAGCCGTTTCAGTCGGATCTCCAACCCATTGACCCTCATTATTTAATCGAGAATCATTCGCTAAAAAGACCGCTTTAGCCAGCATTTCTTTTAAATCATCGCGATTCGCATTATAAAATTCTTGAACTGTCATCTTATTTTGAGTTAACGTTCCCGTTTTATCCGAACAAATCACTGTCGTAGAACCTAGTGTTTCCACAGAAGGTAATTTACGAACAATCGCATTCCGCTTAACTAAACGTTGAACACCCATACTCAATACAATCGTTGAAACCGTTGGTAACGACTCAGGAATGACCGCCACCGCCAACGAGATAGAAGTCATAAACATTAAGAATGGATCTTGACCATTAAAGAGACCAATCGCAAAGATAACGCCAACAGCCACTAACGCAACGATCCCTAACAGTTTCCCTAATTTATTTAATTGTTTTTGAAGAGGCGTTGACTCATTATCAGTCTGTCCTAAGATTGTCGCAATTTTACCAACCTCAGTATTCATCCCAGTACCAACAACAACTCCCAAGCCACGTCCATAAGTAACATTCCCACTAGAGTAAGCCATATTAATATGGTCACCAATCGCAGTATCCGCCTCAACAATGGCAGTAGCATCCTTATCAACGGGCACCGATTCCCCCGTTAAAGAAGCTTCCTCGATTTTTAAAGAGGATGTCTTTAACAGTCTTAAATCAGCATTAATTAAGTCACCCGCTTCTAAAACAACAATATCCCCTACCACTAATTCTTCAGATGGTATCGCTTCTTCTTTTCCATCACGAATTACTTTTGAGGTAGGCGCCGATAGTTGTTGAAGGGCCTCAAGCGCATTCTCCGCCTTACCCTCTTGATAAAGACCTAATAAGGCATTAATCAAAACAATCGCCAATATGATAATAGCATCGATGATTTCGCCCAACGCGCCCGAAATAATGGCCGCAATAATAAGGATGATAATCATCACATCTTTGAATTGGTCAAAGAATTTTAAGAATAAACTACGTTTTTGAGCTTCTTCCAGTTTATTAGGACCATCCTCTTGAAGTCTTTTCTGAGCTTCTTGAGTACTCAATCCTTGTTGCAAATTAACTTCTTTCTCTATTTTCTCTAAAGGAGTCGAAGTCCAGTTAATCTTTTCCATAAAACCTCCTTGGGTATAAAAAAACTTAACCCATATGTTAAAGTCTCAATGTTTAATCAGATCCCGGGTCAATGACCGTGTTGACGAGAACTGAACCCGTAGGCAATTTACTCCCTTTTTTCAATTTTAAGTATATCGATTCTGACCTCTTTTTACAAATCTCATTATATTTTTACCCACTAATTATCATTAATATGGTATTATACATTACTGTAGTAAGGGGAATTATATGGAACAATTAACATTAGGATTAATCCTATTTATACTCACTTACGTGCTCATGATATCTTTACCAAAATATCGTGCACACGTCGCCGTCACCTCCGCAGCATTATTTGTTGTGTTAGGGATGTTACCCGTCTCAGACATTATTGGGACAATCGACTTTAACGTCTTAATGATGATCGCCGGAACAATGGGAATCGTCGCACTCTTTATCGAATCGAAAATGCCAGCATTACTCGCCGATATTATTATCAATAAAATGCCAGACATTAAATGGGTTGTCATTGCCCTCAGTCTCTTTGCTGGTGTCATCTCTGCCTTTGTCGATAATGTCGCCACCGTCTTAATGGTCGCTCCAGTGGCTATCCAAATTTCAAAGAAACTTAACATCTCACCAGTAAAACCGGTTATTGCGATCTCCATTGCCTCTAACCTACAAGGTGCGGCCACACTAGTGGGAGATACGACCTCCATCTTATTAGGTGGCTACGCCAATATGGACTTTATGGATTTCTTCTTTTATCAAGGAAAACCAGGTCTATTCTGGATTGTCCAAATTTCAATGGTACTAGCCACACTAGTGTTGTACATTGTCTTTAGAAAAGACAATCAACCGGTACACTCTCAAGAATTTACCAAAGTCAAAGACTATGTTCCATCATTTTTATTAGTGGGAACCATTTTAAGTTTAATCATCGCATCCTTTATCGATAATACACCACAATTAATTAATGGAATCATCTGTATGGCCTTTTTATTAATTGGGATTATCATTCAATCCATTCGCTTTAACCCTAAAGAGGTTATCGATACCGTCGTTAGTGAAATTGACTTCTTTACACTCTCATTATTAGCAGGATTATTTGTTGTTATTGGAGGCATCACCGAAATTGGAGTGATCGATGAAATCGCCAATTTATTTGTTAAGTTTGGAGGAAACAATGTCTTTATCATGTACACCATCCTTACTTTTGCCTCTGTTATCTTCTCTGCCTTTATTGATAACATTCCTTATGTCGCTACCATGTTACCAGTGGTAACTGGAATTGCCACTCAATTAGGATTAGATCCAACCGTTCTTTATTTTGGTTTATTATCAGGAGCCACACTCGGTGGGAACTTAACTCCAATTGGCGCTTCAGCAAACATCACTAGTCTTGGTATCCTAAGAAAAGAAGGCTATGAAGTAGCACCATCCACTTTTATGAAAATCTCAATTCCTTATACCTTAGCCGCAGTCTTTAGTGGTTATGTTCTCATTTGGGCCTTCTTTGGATAAATCGCTAAATTTGATTTTTACTTCAAAAATGGTATAATATCCTCCCAATGGGGATGCTTGGTTTCGACAGGATTTCGTTGGATTCAGACTGCAGTGGAGTGGTTACCTTATAACCAACTAAAAATAACTGGAAACAGATTAAATAACCAATACGGTTTCGCTTACGCTGCTTAATTAAGCCATAAGACGTAATGCCGCTTACTAATACTTTGATTTTGGGTGTTAGAAAAGCGATTTAGAAACAAGATCTAAGTAGTGACAATGCTCTAGGTTGTCACTAACGAAAACCCACTCTAGAGACTTCATGATCGGTTGGTCACTATCCTACATCATGAATACTAATTAGTGACTAAACTGTAGAAGTTTGAATGTGGACACTTTTTGGACAGGGGTTCGACTCCCCTCATCTCCACCAAGTTAAATTTAAACAAAGCACACTTTAATCGGTGTGCTTTTTCTATACCTCGTTAAATCAAACAAACAACTTCTTTTGTTTATTAACATCAACAATTGTTCGTGACATTCATGCTGATTGCGTTATAATAGGGTCATGAAAAAGAATGCGAATCGAATCTT
>CAYFSJ010000034.1:0-10157 GCA_964345765.1 uncultured Erysipelothrix sp. | reverse complement strand
AAACTATCATCGATCAGTTTGATTATTCAACATTTAATGTCAAAATCAATCCTAGTTTAGCTAAAATTCAATTAGAACCAATTGGCTCAAGAGGTTATATTGAACTAGTTCCAGTTACAAAAACTCATCATAACTAGTTATTTAATCAACTAAAGAGCAACATAACTATTTATTCTTAATTAGTGTATAATAGGTAGGAGTTATTACTGGAGGGAATTATGTTTAACGACAAGTTTGATTTTAAAAGAGACTTTACCGCTCGCATCGTAGAGAAGTTTGGTCGCTCTTTAGAACAATCACATATAACTGAACGCTATGTTGTCTTAGGCGATATGATAAGAGAGTATGCGTCACTTAATTGGAAAGAATCTAAGGAGACTGCCGCCTCACTGGGTGCGAAACAAATGTATTACTTCTCGATGGAATTTTTAATGGGAAGAATGCTAACAAACAATATGATGAACTTAGGAATCTATGACACAGTCAAAGAAGGCCTCTCTGATTTAGGAATCGACATTAACGAACTCGAAGACTTAGAATCAGATCCAGGCTTAGGAAACGGTGGTTTAGGGAGACTAGCCGCATGTTTTTTAGATTCACTCGCCTCATTACAATTACCAGGAAATGGAATTACACTCCGTTACCAATATGGTTTATTTAAACAAAAGATTGAAAATGGTTATCAAGTCGAAGTACCAGACCAATGGCTAAGACTAGGCAATGTCTGGGAAGTCAGAAAACCAAAACATGGAGTTGATGTCCCATTTTGGGGTCATATCGAAATAGAAAGTGACGACCAAGGAAGAACCATCTATAACCATGTTAATGCTGAATATGTCAGAGCTGTCCCATGCGATATGCCAATTGTTGGGCGTGGTACCGATATTACCAACACTCTAAGATTATGGGATGCGGAAGCATCAGACCGTTTACCGGCTAAAAAAGATTTCGGGACTTACATTACTGAATTAAATGAGATTACACAAAATGTTTATCCAGATGATTCTAATGAACATGGGAAATATCTACGTTTAAAACAACAATATTTCTTTGTTTCAGCAGGTCTACAAGCATTAATCAAAGCACACTTACGTGTCTATCCTGATTTAAAGAACTTCCACGAAAAAGTGGTCATTCAATTAAACGATACCCACCCTGTTTTATGTATTCCAGAATTAATGCGATTATTAATGGATGAGCATAAATTCGAATGGGAAGATGCTTGGCACATCGTCAAAAACAGTATTGCCTACACAAACCATACTGTTTTGGCTGAAGCTTTAGAACGTTGGCCAATTGAATATGTCCAAAAGTTACTACCAAGAGTTTATATGATTATAGAGGAGATTAATCGCCGTCATATTTCTAATACCTTTAAAGAAACAGGTGATATGCATCTGGCAAACGATACGGCTGTTATTAAAGACGGACAAGTCCATATGGCCAATTTAGCCATCATCGGTTCCTTCTCAGTGAACGGTGTCGCAAGACTTCATACTGAGATCTTAAAAGAAGATGTCTTCAATAATTTCCATAAGCTTAATCCTGAGTTGATTAACAATAAAACCAATGGAATTACCCATCGTCGTTGGTTAGTGTATTCAAACCCACAACTAACCAAATTATTAACTGATACAATTGGGGATGACTTTATTTATGATCCAGTTCAATTAGAAAAATTACTTGATCATGTCGATGATGAAGACCTTCAAAAACGTTTCTTAGAAATCAAGGATGAGCGAAAACAAATCCTGATTGATTTCATCAAACAAGAAACTGGAATTGATGTGCCTAAGGATTCAATCTTTGACACACTCGCTAAGAGATTACATGCTTATAAGCGTCAATTATTAAAAGCGCTCCATATCATTTATCTCATTCAACGCATTAAAGAAGATAAGAACTTCACGATGAAAAAACACACCTTCATCTTTGCGGCTAAGGCTGCTCCTTCCTATCATTTTGCCAAGAAAGTCATTAAGTTAATTACGACTCTGTCTGAAATTGTTGAGGCGGATGAAGAATTGTCAAAATACATGAAAGTTGTCTTTATCCCTAACTATCGTGTTACTGTCGCTGAATTATTAATGAATGCGACCGATGTTTCTCAACAAATCTCAACGGCAGGAAAAGAAGCATCAGGAACTGGTAACATGAAGTTTATGATGAATGGAGCCATTACACTGGGAACACTGGATGGTGCCAATGTAGAGATTGATGAATTAGTTGGTCCAGAACATGACATTATCTTTGGTTTAAAAGTTGAAGAAGTAAATAAACTTCGTATGAATGGTTACAATGCTCAACAAGAACTTAAGGATAATCCTGTTTTAGAAAAAGCGGTCAATGCCTTAATTGATGGATCTCTTCATGAGAATAAAGATGAGTTTAAACTTATCTATGAAGAACTAATCTATAAGAATGATGAATACTTCCTACTTAGAGATTTCCAAGCGTATGTTGAAGCAATGGAAGAAGTGGAAGAGCGTTATGCCGATAAAAAAGGTTGGGCAAAAACTTGTCTGGTTAATATTGCTAAGAGTGGTTATTTCTCTAGTGATCGTACCATCCAAGAATATGCTGATGATATCTGGGATTTACGCGCCATCAAGAAATACTAACACAATGAGCCTTCGGGCTCTTTTTTCTTGTTTTTAAACAAACAAACGATTGTGTCCTTGGTTGTGCTATAATCAAAAGCGACAAGGTGATTTCATGCGTAAAATAAATAGATTCGAAGCCTATTTAGATGACTACTCCATCATCGCGGCTTATATTAAATCGACCCATTATTTAGGAGTATCTGGAAAATTCTATTTAAGAGACCAACGAGGTTTGGTCACACCCTTAACTATTAATAGTCAAGAAACTAGTGACGATTATCAAAAGTATTATCTTCAAATCCCAAAAATAGACATTGTCTTTGGGGAAGTGTACGATGTCATTGAGGAACATGGATTAACAACCCAACTACAATTTGGATTGGTCGTACGTACCAATCGTTTTAATCGTGATTTCTACAATGATCGAAGTGACTTTGGGGCACATATCAGTGAGGGTAAAACCAAATTTGTGGTATGGGCACCCACAGCCAACCAAGTTATCTTAGAACTTTATAACGATGACATTCCCTATCATCATCGAATGAACAAAGTCGAAAAAGGGGCTTGGGAAATCGAAATTGACGCTGATCTACATGGAGTGGAATACCTCTATTTAGTCAACGTGAATGGTCAATTGAACTTTGCTCTTGATCCATATGGTTATGGTTCAACCGAAAACTCAAAACGCTCAGCTGTTATTGATTTTGATCGTTTAAAAATTGAGATGAATGATGATAAATTACCTAAGTTTAGATCAAAGACCGATGCCATTATTGGTGAAATATCGGTAAGGGATTTCTCTATTGATCTTAAGACCAATATTGAAAACAAAGGGAAGTTTTTAGGTTTGATCGAAGAAAACAGAACGGAATTAGGGGGTTCTGCGGCTGGCTTTGATTACTTGAAAGAGATAGGTTATACCCATGTTCAAATTATGCCTGTCTTTGATTTTGCGACGATCGATGAATATAATCCAACACTGTTATATAACTGGGGCTATGATCCAGTTCAATACAATGCCTTAGAAGGAAGTTATAGTTCAGACCCGACCGATGCTTGTAATCGTATTGAAGAGTTTTTAAAAGTAGTTTCTTTCTATCATAAAAACGGATTAAGAGTCACTTTAGATGTGGTCTATAACCATATGTATGATTTAGATAATTCAAGCTTCGAGAAAATTGTCCCTTACTACTACTTTAGACTTAATGAAGAAGGCGTGATTTCCAATGGTTCCTTCTGTGGAAATGATGTCGATTCTTCTAATAGTATGGTGCGTAAGTTTATTGTTGATTCAATCATTCATTTTGCGAAACACTATCACATTGATGGTTTCCGATTTGACTTAATGGGTATTTTAGATGTTGAAACAATGAATAAGATTGTTTTAGAATTATCACTTATTCGTCCTGATACCATTATTTATGGGGAAGGCTGGAATATGCCAACCATGTTAGACCCACAAAAACGGGCCACGATGTATAATATGCATCTTATGCCCGAGGTCAGTTTCTTTAATGATTTCTATCGAGATCATATTAAGGGACCTACTGCTAGTGAACTGAGTCAATTTAGTGGATATGCTCTAGGGGATACTTCCTATATTGAGGCGGCTAAAGCTTCCATTGTGGCTAATACCCAAGATGATTTATTAGTGAAATTATTTAATGAACCTACTCAAGCGGTTAACTATGTTGAATGTCATGATAATATGACTTTATGGGATAAGATTTTAGCGTCAAATC
Organism: uncultured Erysipelothrix sp.; assembly: GCA_964345765.1. GTDB lineage: Bacteria > Bacillota_I > Bacilli_A > Erysipelotrichales > Erysipelotrichaceae > DUUI01. The sequence continues at coordinate 5,812 of CAYFSJ010000034.1, read as the reverse complement.
CATATAATACCCATCATCAACATGTTCAAAAACAAAAATTGACCAATGGTATCCAGTGTATTTCACAAGGGATGTTATTCTTCCATTATGGTCAAGAGATGGCACGAACCAAACAAGGAGTTGAGAACTCTTATCGAAGCAGTGATAAGATTAATCAAGTCAGTTATAAGCGTGCTCAAGAGTTTAAAGAAGTAGTCGATTATACCAAAGATTTAATTAAACTTAGAAAACAGCTAAAAATCTTTAGTTTGAATACGAGTGCTGAAATTAAAGAACATGTTGAGTTTGAACGCTTAAAAAACAAGGCCTTGTTGGTACGATTTAATCAGGTAGAGAGCTATTGTGGTTATCAAGAAGTGTTAGTCTTTATTAACCCAAGCTATGAGCCGATTCAAAAAGATTTAGAAGGCTATTATAAATTATTAGCAGATCAAAATGGACTGGCTGATAAAAAAGAGTGTCAACAACTAACCATTCAACCTCATTCTCTTGTTATTGTTGCCAGATGATTGAGTAAGTGTTTGAGTTTAGATCAAATTTAATCGTAAATAAACTGAAGTGAACAAGAAGAGCTTGTTCGCTTTTTTCTAGTCGATAGTCTTCGTAGTTAATAATATGGTTAAATTGTTTTCTAAAATCCAAGATGTTTTTAACTTGTTTTGATGATTCAAGTTGTTCATGAGTTGGATTTAAAGGATAACAGACTCGACAATACGGATCGTTTTCTCCCTCTAAGAAATAATGTGTGCCATAAAATAAACAAATGGAGCCCTTTTGTAAAGATAAGAACATAAGCGCCATCAAAGCTTTATCTTGATCATGATTTACCATATTAATAAGACGTTTGGTGTCATGTGAGTCAATTAGATTAAACTGATCTTGTTGAGTGTTTATAGGTGTGCGATAATTAATATCACTCAAACGCCCAATCGTCTCATCGATGCTGATAGTTTCGTTTAAAAATTCATTAAAGACAAAGGCTTTTTCATATTCCATTATGCCATCAAACTGGTTGTAGCCGACAAAATCGATTGGATCATGCCATATCTCAGCTAAGAGATAAGCACTTGGATAGTCTCTTTTGATTTCTTGATTTATGCGTCTAATAAAAGTGTGGTCTAATTCATTGGCCACATCAAAACGCCATCCGTCGATGTTAAACTCTTTTAAATAGTAATGTAAGACAGAGAGCAAAGTTTCTTGAACCTCTGGATTGTTGGTATTTAGTTTGGGCATATCTTTAACGATCGAGAATGTTTCATATTCAAAGGGATCAAAGCTTTGGATGTGAAACCAATCTTTATACTTGGATTGTTCTTTCTTTTCTAAGACATCTTTAAAGGGTTTAAACTGTGTGCCTGAATGATTAAAGACCGCATCCAAGATGATTTTCATATCTCTTTGATGGCAGGCTTCGACTAATTGTTTTAAGTCTTCTTTGTTTCCAAAGAATTCATCGATTTCAAAATAATCGGTCGTGTTGTATTTATGAGTGCTAGGTGATTTAAAGATAGGGGTTAAATAGAGGCCGGTAAAGCCGAGTTCTTTAAGATGGTCCAGTTCACTGATGATTCCTTGAAGGTCCCCACCATAATGTTTTTTATTTGTAACGGGTGTGCTTTCCCATTCCATTAAATCAAGTTGGTTTTGTTGAGGTGATTTTCTGAATCGATCGACAAAGATTTGACACCAGATTTGATCTTTAACCCACGAGGTAGGACTAAAGATTTCATGTTCATGGAGGTAAGGGAAATAGAAGGTGGCGTAGATATCGAGGTTTGTATCGTCTTTAAAGTAGCCTTTTTGGCCATAAAAGATGGTTGAATCATCCATAATAAGCTTGTAGTAATATTTAAAGCGTTTATTTTTATTAGTAATGGTTGCGCTAAAATAATGATTATGGATGGAGGTTTGATCAAGTGACATTTCTACTTCTTGATGATTCCATTTGTAGGTGGTATCGTTAATTTTCTTATAATCATGGGGATCGCCATAATAGATAATAATCGATTGAATGTCAGGGGTTGTTTTTACTTTAATATGACAGTCTAATGCATTGATTGGTGTTAAATAATGGTTAATAATTTTGTTCATAATGTCTCCTTGATATCTATTCTATCAAAATCTTCTTTGTTTGGAATGATATCGCTATCAAAAATTATCTTTTGTTGTGCTATAATAAATTAAAAATAAGGAGGAAGACAAATGAGTCCTAAAGATCGCACCCGCGACAAGGACGCTTTGGTTTCTGGCATACTCTCAGCAGTATTAATGGGAGCAGGACAATTAAGGAACAAACAAAAAGGCAAAGCGTTATTCTTTTTTTCTATTTTAATAGTCTTCGTTTTGATTGAACTATTAACAGGATCTTATCAATATTATCCATCTGAAGTGGTCTCTAGCCCTATGGGCTCTGATGGCCGATTCTTCTTTTTCCGTGATTACGGTGGAATGTTTACCCGTGGTATTTGGGGCTTAGTCACTTTAGGGGAGCTCGTTTGGAAACAACCATACCGTGGAATGGAAACGGTCACTTTCCATAAAAATATTCCTTGGCTTTCAGCCGATAACTCAGTTAGTTTACTGATTGCCGGTTTGATTGCTGTTGTCATTCTTTCAGTCTTAGTTGGCGCATGGATCGTAAACATTAAGGATGCGTATTTTACGCGTAAGCGAATGAATGAAGGGAAATATGTTTCTTTAAAAGGAAAAGAATTCTTTAAAGAACTCTACGATGATTTACTACCATGGTTATTGTTGGTGCCGGTTGTTTCATTGATTGCGATGTTTACCGTTATTCCGGTATTGTTCTCATTCTTACTAGCCTTCACCAACTATACCTATCGAATTATGCCACCATCTCGCTTGATTGAATGGGTTGGTTTTAGTAACTTTACTCAAGTGGTTTCAGATCCTGCTTGGTTTAGTATTTTTGGTCGAGTCTTATTATGGACAGCGATATTTGCGGTGATGGCCTCAGTCACTTGTTATGCCTTAGGTTTTATTAATGCGTTAGTGATTGAGTCAAAACCGGTTAAGGCGAAGCGTTTCTGGCGTACCATTATGATTATTCCTTGGGCTGTTCCAGGAATGATTTCTTTGATGGTGTTTAAGAATGCCTTTGATACTCAAGGATTGATTAATAAGATTTTATATGCGACAAACTCAATGGAGGGTGTCTCACAGTTCTTATATAATATTGGTTTACAGGGACAACCGGATAATCCTATTTACTGGTTCTCTCAAACATATAATGGAACACTGGCTAAGTTTGTAGTTATTTTAGTTAACTTATGGTTGGGGGCTCCATACTTTATGATGTTAATTACAGGAACGTTAACAACGATTCCTAAAGATTTATATGAGGCGGCATCAATTGATGGTGCGACGGGTTGGCGTAAGTTTAAGGCGATTACCCTGCCACTGGTCTTAAGGGGGACGGCTCCTGCGATTGTTATGACTTTTACCCATAACTTTAATAACTTTGGGTCAATCTATTATCTGACAGGTGGTGGACCTGCATGGGTTTATTCGGAGGTTCCTCAAACGATGAAGGTCATGGGGGGAATTCCTGGTCAGACAGATATCTTAATTTCGTGGATCTTTAAATTATCGTTTAATCAAAATGCACAGCTGTATAATGTTGCGGCGGTGTATTCAATACTAATCTTCATCTTTGTGGCGGTTTTCTCGGTTGCTAACCTTGCCCGAAACAAAGCGATTTGGGAGGAATAATATGACACAGAATACATTAGAAGTGAATAAGCGAAAATTCTCGCTATGGCGATTCCTAGGTGGTTTTGCTTCCTATGCTTGGCTCATTTTCATGGTCGTGGTTTGTTTAGTGCCTGTCTTATGGATGATTTCAGCGGCCTTTACGCCTGGTCGTACTTTGGATGCGGTGCCTATTCTGCCTGATCCTTCGAAGTTTACGACACAACACTTTGAGTTTATCTTCTCGCATAAGACTCATACGGGGCCTGGTTTACCAGACTATCAAGCGGCGTTTGTTAGAACCTTTATTTTAGCTTTGATTAATACGGTTGGTGTTATTATCATGGCGGTAATTTCTGGGTATGTCTTCTCTCGTTTACGCTTTAAGGGGAAGAAACCGTTATTGTTAACGATGATGGTGCTTCAAATGTTCCCGTCCTTTATGGGGATGTTGGCCTTATTCTTTATCTTTGATACTTTTGGTTGGTTGAATAGTCCGTATACATTGGCGATTATTTATATTACGGGGTCAATTCCGTATAATACCTTCTTAATTCGTGGTTTCATGCAGTCTATTCCAAAATCCTTGGATGAGGCGGCTGAGATTGATGGGGCTTCTAAGATGCAGACACTGCGTAAGATTTTGATGCCTCTGATTGTTCCAATTATTGGGTTTATTGCGATTAATGCCTTTATGACTCCTTGGATGGACTATATGTTACAGTCTGTCTTCTTACAGACACGAAATCAGACTGTTTCGATGTGGCTCTTTAGAACGACCGATCCATTTGATACGATGTTCTATAATCCGTTGCGATTTATGGCGGGTGCTCTGTTAATTGCGATTCCGATTATGGCGATTCAATTCTACATGCAACGCTTCATGGTCCATGGATTAACGGCTGGAGCCGATAAGGGTTAATGAACTCCTTTTATAAAATATTGTTTAGTAATCAAGAAATAATCAAACAGCGAAGAACAAAGTGGTTTTTCGCTTTGATTATTTTCTTTGTGTCTGTATTAATGATTGCGACACCATTCGTTACGGCGAGGTTGCTTGAGACCCCTCAACAATTAGGTCAACAGTTCCCTAAGTTGAAAACGGGTTTAATTGAGGTGTTTGAGGAGTTTGATTGTGCCTTTACAAATCAACAATTAAGTTGCCAACAACCTTTTACTGAGAAAGAAATTGATGGGATTACCTATTATATTAATGCCAAAGAAAATCAGGATATTGATGTTGCTAATGAATATGTTATGTTTAGTGATCAGCGAATTATTCTGTATAATCCTAATGCCAATATAAGTGGTGATTATTCATTGTTAGAGGGCAATTCGTTTGATTCGCTCTTACAATTAAAAGAGACTGAGAATATTGATGATCAGACGTTGGTTGAACATTTTATTCAAAATGTGAGTCAAAGCACGTTGAATACTCAAATTCCAATTATTTATATGTCGGTCTTTATTCAGTACATCATTTATGTCTTGTTGATTTCGTTGGTCTTTATGGCCATTAATGCTAATCGTTTTAGAAATAAGATTAGTTTTAAAGAGATGTTAACGATGATGGTCTTGGCGATGTTCTCACCAGCCTTATTATCGGCTATGGTAGGTTTAGTTAATCCTTTATGGGGGACCGCATTATTCCCGTTAGTCTATATGGCTAGAGTTATCTTTATCTACTTTAAGTTGTTGAAGGCTTCGACTTTTCAAGAAAATAATTAAGAATGAATCACAGAATGTTGAAGAAATGACATCTTGTAGGATGTAATTTGTTGATGCTTTACCTGCTAAATTAGGTTATTTATATGAAAATGTGGTGGCACAGAAGATTGTTGGTAGTGATCGAGACATACCTGGGATAAAAAAAGAGCACCCATTATTATGAAGTGGATTTTTGATTTTTAAAGAAAAGAAGCTGGATGTCGTTGAGGTGAAGTCATCTGGTTTTGGTAAGCATGAATCACTAATAGCTGGTTAATCGATTGGTGCTACTTTCTAAAAAAGATGTCCAACACAAAGATGGGATTGCGTTTTATCCAGTTAATATGTTGAATTTCTTGTTGGAGACTTAGCGCACAAAAGCGTTAAAAAT
>CAYFSJ010000033.1:0-10560 GCA_964345765.1 uncultured Erysipelothrix sp. | reverse complement strand
AATATAAAAAACACTTCTTAGACAGAAATGTTTTAGATTAATTTAAAATGTTTTAAAGCCTTAGAGATACCATCATCATCAACATTGGAAGTGACATAATTAGCGGCCTCTTTAGCATCCATAGAAGCATTGCCCATGGCAACTGAGATGGCTGCTTTCTCTAACATATGGATATCATTGTTTGCGTCACCAAAGACCATTGTTTCATCCCAACTTATACCGTAATGGTTGAGTGCTTTTTCTATTCCATCACTTTTACCAACTGATTTATCAAATGCTTCATAAGCATCAATATAAGCATAGGAAAGTTGAAGTTTATCTAAGTACTGATCAAATTGACTAATGATGGTTTCATCGCCAATCATAAATAAACCATAGGTTGCACTGTCCTTATCAAATTGTACTAAATCTTCTTTGTTAGTGACGATGTGTTTGAGACTATCATCACCATGCAGATAAATTGGCCAAAACTTTTCATAAAGATGATAAACATCAATGGAGTTCTTGTTTTTTCCTGCCACCGCAATACCATGCTCTTTACAAGCATTTAATAAAGCGTTTGATTCATCAATATCTAATTTTTTACCATAGATTAGTTTAAAGTCTTTGTCAGTCACTAATTGGCCGTTGATTGTGACATAAAAATCTGGATCAATAGTTAATTTGACATCCGGTTGGATAAAGTAACTGGCTCTACCAGTTGCGACAATAATCTTAATTCCTTTTTGTTTTAATTCTTTGATTGCTGTTTTTGCGGAGGGTTCAATTTCATTTTTACCTCTCGCAATCAGAGTTCCGTCGATATCAAAGACGACACATTTAATATTTTTCATTCTATCACCGACTTAAGTATAACAGATATATTCGAGTTTCTTTTATTCAAAGGTTATCTCCCTTATAATAAGGTTAAGAGAGGTAAATCTATGTTTTATGATAAAGTAAAAGAATCGGTTGATTTTATCCAACAACAAGTGGCTGTTCAACCAAAAATTGGTGTTATTCTTGGGAGTGGTTTAGGAAATCTGGTTGATTCATTAGAGAACAAACAAGAAATTCCTTATACAACGATTCCACACTTCCCTAAAAGTGAGGTGGCGGGTCATGCTGGACAATTAGTCTTTGGTAAGATTGGTGAAAAAGAGGTCATGATGATGCAGGGTCGCTTCCATTATTATGAAGGTTTTAATATGAAAGAGGTCACTTATCCACTCTTTTGTATGAAACTAATGGGGGTTGAAACCATTGTTGTGACCAATGCTTGTGGTGCGATTAATTCTACTTTTAAACCTGGTGATATTATGATTATTGATGATTTTATTAATGGAGTCAGTGATAATCCATTAATTGGTGAAAATGATGAACGGTTTGGTCCTCGTTTTCCTGATATGTCTGAACCGTTTAATAAAGAACTCCAGGCTAAAGCAATTGAGATTGCTGAAGAATTAGAAATACCATATCAAAGAGGTGTTTATACTTTCTTTCAAGGTCCTTATTATGAGACTGCTGCTGAGATTCGAATGTATCAAAAATTGGGTTCGGATGCGATTGGGATGTCGACAGTACCTGAGACAATTGTTGCTAATTACTTAGGGATGAAAATCATTGGTTTTTCTTGTTTAACTAATATGGCAACAGGATTAAGAGAGAATAAACATTCTCATCAAGAAGTTCTTGATATAGCAAATCAAACTGCTAAGACATTAACAAAATGGGTTGAAACACTTATTAAGAAACTATAGGAGTCACTATGAAGATAATTATTATTGGTGCGGTAGCAGCTGGCACTTCGGCGGCAACCAAAGCAAGACGTAACAATGAAGAGGCTCAGATTACTATTTATGAGAAAGATTCGGATATCTCTTATTCGGGTTGTGGCTTGCCATATTTTATTGGTGAAGAAGTAGAGAGCATTGATACCTTAAGACCTAGAGATCCTAAGTTTTTTAAAGAGAATCATAATGTTGATGTTTTAATTGAACATGAGGTCATTTCAATTGATGCTAATCAAAAAGAGGTGCTTGTTAAGAATTTAAAAACTCAAGAAGTATTTAAAGATCAATATGATAAATTGGTCATTGCGACTGGCGCAACCTCCTTTATTCCACCCATAGATGGAGTTAATCAAGAACATGTTTTTAGTTTGAGAAATGTTCAAGATGCCATTAAGATTAAAGAATACATAGATAATCATAAAGTGAAACATGCACTCATTGTTGGGACTGGATTTATTGGCTTGGAGTTATTAGAGAATTTTACTCGTTTAGAAATTGATTCAACTTTAGTGGAGTTAGCCCCTCAAATTACACCTAATTTGGATGAGGATATGGCTCAACTTCTAGAGAATAAATTGATTGAAAAAGGAGTCAAGATTCTTAAAGAAACGACAGTCAGTGAAATATTCAAAGATCATGTTCGTTTGCATGATAATCAAACCTTAAAGGCAGATCTAGTGGTTATTGCTACGGGAGTTAGACCTAATACAAAATTAGCTGAGTCTATTGGTGTAAACCTTGGGGTGACTCAAGCGATTAAGGTCAATGATCAACTCATGACAAATATTGAAGATGTTTATGCTTGTGGCGATTGTATTGAGACCACTAACATATTGACCAATAAAGCACATTATCGACCACTTGGCTCAACGGCTAATAAGACGGGTCGCATTTGCGGGGATGTGATGACGGGTGGTGACTTACGTTATCGTGGTAATTTAGGAACAGGTATTTATCGTGTCTTTGATTTGGCGGTTGCCTCAAGTGGTATTACTCAGAAGGAAGCTCTTAAATTAGGTTATGAGATTGAAGTGATTCATAATACGAAAGCGAGTCATGCTGAATATATGGGTGGTCAAAAAATGGTTATCAAGGCCGTTGCTGATAAAAAGACGAGAACTTTATTAGGAGTTCAAATTATTGGATATGAAGGGGTTGATAAGCGTTTAGATGTCTTGGTGACTTTAATGACTTATAGAGTGCCTGTTGAGGACTTCTTCCATCTTGATTTGGGCTATGCGCCACCTTTTTCTACGACTAAAGATCCAGTTCACTATACGGGAATGATTTTAGATAATATCTTTTCTAAAGAAAAAGGAATGATCACTTCGAGTGAACTTCGACAATTGGATAAGGATAATGTGACGATTATTGATACCCGTTGTGATGAAGATGTACAAAACAAGGGATTGATTGAGGGAGCTCAACATATTGCCTTGAAAGATTTAAGAAATGCATGTGACCAATTAGATCATGATAAGATTACGGTTACTTATTGTAATTCAGGGACAACAGCGAATGCTGCTCAAAATGTCTTAATTAATCGTGGTTTTAAGAAAGTTGTTAATCTTTCAGGTGGTCATAGTTTCTTTGTAGCGAGTGATAAAAAAATTGATGATTAAGCGAATTAAAGAAATATTGGATAGGCGAGAAGTGGGCATCATGTCTTCTTCTCAGATAAAACATTATAGTGTTTTAGTACCGATTGTTTTTGATGGTGAAAAGTATAGCGTACTGTTTGAGAAACGATCTAAGAATATTACCCAATCGAGTGATATTTGTTTTCCAGGTGGAAGAGTTGAACTCAATGAAAGTTATGAGTTTGCGGCGATACGAGAAACTCATGAGGAATTATTGGTTGATATTGACCAAATTGAGGTATTAGGTGAATTAGATAGGTATATTGCTCATGATAAATTGATTGTTCATCCTTTTATTGGAATTATTCATGATTATCAAAACACATATTTTGAGGATGAAGTTGAAGAAGTTTACTTAATTGATTTGGACCAACTGCTGACTCATGAACCTGAGATATATGCGGGGAAGTTCACCTTACAGCTAGGGGATGATTTTCCTTATTCTAAGATTGAGGGAGGACGCTCATATCCTTGGCGTGAACCGTCTCATCAAATTTTGTTTTATAACACAAATGAAATAACTATTTGGGGGATGACGGCTCAAATATTAAGAGCGGCTTTAGATATTATTAAGCTCAGTGACTAAGTTGTCATCTTAGTGACTTGTTGAAAGGGTCAATTAGCGTTAAAATAGGTTTGCTAAAGGAGTGCGTAATGAAGAATAGATTTAAAATCATGGTAAGTTTTCTAGTGCTCTTTTTGTTATGGGGATGTGCTAGTCAACAAGTGCCACAGAGTACAGAAGAGATGGAAATCTTAATGGAAACTACTGAGGATAGTGCACCTTCTAATATAAATAAATATGCGGTTGATGAGCAAAATCGTATTGAGATTATGAATGATGAGGATAGTCCTACTGCGGCTAATCCTGATAGCTTAGCTCCTGTCTCTAATAATATTCTTGATTATTTTCCGTTTAAGGAAAATTATGTGAAGCGTTTTGAAGGGTCGGGTAGCGAGTATGCTGATTTTGAAATGTTTGTTCAATATTTAGAGGATGATCGGATTCAGTTGTTATCTTCTAATGTGCTAAATCAAGTTGTGACAATTTATGAAAAGCATGATAATGAAGTTAAGATTGTCTTTTCCCAACCAGATGTAAGCTATCGTGAGAAGATGCTGGATCGTACGGGTGATATTGGAACTTATTTACGTGGACCGGTAGAGGTTGGAACGTCATGGGTTAATATTGATGGTAAGGAAATGGTAATTACTGATGTCAATATTATGGTTGAGGGTTATCCGAGTATTGAGGTTAAATCAGGGGATGATCTATACTACTTTGGTTATCAAGTGGGTTTAGTGAAACAGATTTTGAATCATGCGGATACACCAATTATTAGTACTTTGGTTGAAACTATTGAGGGAGAGCCAGTTGATGTGAACTACTTGTTGTATCAATATGAGGATGGACAATGGTTACAGCATCAACGGACAAAACCAATGTTGACCAATGATATCTTTAGAATTGTTTTACAAAATGATATGATTGAGAATAATATTTTACCTGAGAATACTAAGATTAATTCGATGTATAAGAATCGTACCGATAATCGTATTTACTTGGATGTGTCAAAAGAAGTCTATGATGATTTAGAGTCGATTGAGGCCGAGAAGATTAGATTACAGAGCCTTGTTAGGACGGTTGGGACGATTTATGGGAGTGATTCCATCTATTTATGGGTTGATAATTCGGCCTATGAGGGTTCGTATGTGACGATGGCCAAGAATGAATTATTAAAGATTAGTCAGTAAGGAATGTTAATGTATTGCATTCCTTTTTTATTTGAATGCTTTAAATTTAGGTGATATCGATTTATAATAATTTGTATGGAGGCCTTTATGTTACAAGAAATAATTGAAGATTTGAGAGAAATTGACATCCCTAATATTAAACGGAGCGAATTAGGTGAAGAGTTGGCCAAGTTTCAAAGAGAACTACTAGAAAGAGAACAATCGTTAGTAATATTTATTGATGGTTTTGAGTCTTCGGGTAGAGCGACGGTCATTAAGGATTTGATTAGAGAGTTAGATCCGCGCTATTTTAAGGTTGATAGTTCGAATATGCCATCGAGTCATGATGGGAAATATCCTTTCTTATGGCGTTTTATGAATAAAATGCCTAAAAAGGGGAATGTGGTTATTTTCGATCGTTCTATATACTTTGAGGTTTTTAACGATTTAAAGCTAAAGGGTAAAAAGCTTAAGAGTGCACTGAATGACTTATTGTTTTTTGAACAGTTACTTCAGAAAGATAATACAATTTTATGTAAATACTTTTTGGTTCAATCCCAAGAGACAATGAAACAGAGAGTTGAAGAGTTACATAATGATAAATTTAGACACTTCTTCGTGGATGATAAAGATATCTATCAATTAAAACATTATGATGAATACTTAGAACATTTTGATAAAGTGCTTAAGAAAACATCGACGACATTGTCACCTTGGCATGTTGTGGTGACGGATGAGATTAAGGAGGCGTCACGCTTTGTCTTGATGTCTACTTTAAACATGATCAAGATTAATTTTGAGAAGGAAGAAGTGATTCCAAAGGTTGAACTTGATCCTATTACGACTAAGCCGATTAGTGAGGTGGATTTATCTTTATCGATTTCGGATGAAGAGTATGATGATTTATTGGATGACTTACAAGAGGAAGCTTCTGAATTGTTGTATGAGATGTATTATCGTAAATTATCAGGTGTAGTTGTCTTTGAGGGGACGGATGCTGCTGGTAAGGGTGGTGCTATTAAGCGTTTAACACGGATGATGGATCCTCGTATGGTTCAGGTTGCGACGACGGCTGCTCCAACTAAGGAGGAAATTTCTAGACATTATTTATGGCGGTTCTATCGCGATTTACCGCCTCAAGGACATTTAACTATTTTTGATCGTTCTTGGTATGGAAGGGTTATGGTTGAGCGATTAGAGGGCTTTACTCCTTTATATCGTACACAACAAGCATATGAGGAAATTAATGCTTTTGAGAAGTCGTTGGCCAAATCGGATATGTTTGTTTTGAAGTTCTTAATTGTTATTGATAAAGAAGAACAATATAAACGGTTTATTGATCGACAACAAAACCCTGACAAATCACATAAATTAACGGATGAAGATTGGCGTAATCATGAAAAATTCTATGAATATGAAGATGTCATGAATGAGATGGTAGTTCGTACGGATACGAAGCATGGTCCTTGGGTTTTAGTGTCTGGGCAGAATAAAAAGCATGCTCGAATTCAAGTGTTGAGAACATTTAATCAATATGTTCGTGAATTCTTAGATAGCCATGAGTGAGAAGTTTTTTGAGTTATTTCAAAATGATAAAGTTTTAATTGAGAAGATTGATTCGTTAGGTTTTGGTTCCCAAGTCTATGTTCAAGATCACGATGAATGGGTGTATCTTCTTAGGGGGAAAGCTCATTTAATGTTAAATAATGAAGAAATCATTCTTAATGAAGGAGATTACTTGTTTATTGAAGAGAATGTGTCTCATCAAGTGATTAAAACTTCAGTGGATTGTGAATGGTTGGCTGTTCATATCAAATAAAAAAGTGCTTATTGAGCACTTTTTCCTTCGATAATATCGTCTAGTTCTTCTGCTTCAGGATATAAATCTGTCTTTTGTTTGAAGTAGGAGAATAGGTATTTAACGATTACTTTGGCCATGGCATAGAGTGGTATCCCTACGATGACGCCTGTTAATCCATAGAGCTTACCAGCGGTTAATAAGATTAATAAGATGGTGACTGGATGGATATCTAAATTATCGCCTAATACTTTTGGTGCGATGATTCGTCCTTCTAAGGTTTGTTCGATGATGGCTACGATGATTACCTTAACAAACATTAGTGGTGAGTGGGCGACTCCGATGATTAAGGCTGGGATCATGGCGAGCATTGAACCTAAGAATGGGACAATGTTTAAGACACCTGAGATAACACCTAGGGCAATTCCGAATGGTAGTCCGATAATTGTGTATCCTACTGAGAACATTATGGCGACGGATGCTGCGACGATGAGCTCGCCTCTAATATAAGCTTCCAATTGTTTGTTGATGTCTGATGCTAGATGTCTGATAGTTGGTCTAGCTTTTGTTGGGAATAGTTTTGATAGATAGGGTAGGAATTTATGGTCTTCTTTCATTAAATAGAAGAACATGACTGGTGCGGTAATGAGTCCAACTCCGATACTGAAGATGGTTCCAAAGGTTGAACCGATTTGTTGGACAGAGTTGGCGGCAAAGTCTGCTGCGAATCCTCTAAATGATTCTATAAAGCCATCAATTCCTTGGTCGAAGAATTGTTGGAAGCGTTGAACATATACGTTTTGTAGAAGGGTAGAGATACCTTCTTGCATAGTTTCGTAATAATTAGGGAATTCACTGATTAGTGAAACGATTTGGTCTCTAACAATTGGGATAACCCAAATAAAGAATATACTAATAACAAATATTATGATTAAGAAAATGGTAAAGATGGCAGCATTTCGATTAACTCCTCTTGCGATTAAGTATTTCATAAAAGGGTTTGTTAAATAATAGAAGATGAGTGTTAATATTAATGGTAGAGCTAAAACATTGAAGAATGCTCTGACTGGTGTGAATATAAATGAAACTTGTGACATGATAAATATTAATGTAAAAGTTAATAACAATGCGATCATGGTCACAAAGAATTTAGAATTTAAGAATGATTTTAATCTGCTGTCATTGTGCATGTGGATACCTTCTTTCCTGGTTTATTATACCATAGCTTATGAATTGATTAATTGAGTGTCTATTGATAATTAAACTTCTTATCAAAATTTTCGTAAAAGATGTGGATAAAAAGCCAAAAAATGGTTGACTACTAATTTGGGGTATGGTATTATGTTTTAGCACTCGAGTTGGAGGATTAGCTCAGTTGGGAGAGCATCTGCCTTACAAGCAGAGGGTCAGCGGTTCGAGCCCGTTATCCTCCACCATTTATATTGTATTGCCGACTTAGCTCAATTGGTAGAGCAACTGATTTGTAATCAGTAGGTTGTGGGTTCAAGTCCTATAGTCGGCACCATTTTTTTATTAAGATAGATTTGGGGAGATAGCGAAGTGGCTAAACGCGGTTGACTGTAACTCAACTCTCTACGAGTTCGGCGGTTCGAATCCGTCTCTCCCCACCATCTTGTTGGGGCATAGCCAAGCGGTAAGGCATCAGACTTTGACTCTGACATTCCGTGGTTCGATTCCACGTGCCCCAGCCATTATGACTCGTTAGCTCAGTCGGTAGAGCAACTGACTTTTAATCAGTGGGTCGTAGGTTCGATTCCTACACGAGTCACCATCTTATGCGGATGTAGTTCAATGGTAGAACTTCAGCCTTCCAAGCTGACTACGGGGGTTCGATTCCCCTCATCCGCTCCATTACGAAAATAACCCACTAAATAGTGGGTTTTTATTTTGTATGGCAACAATCTGGAAATAATTATATCAACTTCAACAGTTTTTATATTCATATTTTAACAATTGAGTTTATTTTTTAGAGTCTATTTTATAACCGAATTAGCCCATCAATGTCTGTAGCCAGTTTTTGATCCTCTAACAAATATACATTGCATCTTAAACCTAGAATCTCTTTAGGTGGAAATGACAAGTAAGGAGTTTCAAAAGTTTTGGACAATCCATTTAAATCCTGGTATTGGACGAATAACCAATAAGATTCAGAGGGTGGAGTTTCATTGCGGACATGACCAGGGTAGGATTTATAACCGTAGTCAATGACAGTACCTGGAACTCGTTTACCATTTTCTTTCATATTACGATGCCATTTTCTCCACTTTAAAGCTTTAAGAAGAAAGACCAGGATTATGATTAAGGTGATGATAAAAGTAGCAATAAAACTTGTCTGAATCATGAAATATCCTTCACTCCAAAGATCTTTGTTAATCAGTGGTAGCATTAATAGAGGGATAAAAATTCCTGTTACAATGGCCAGGATGATTAGTAAACGACTAATGTTTTCTCTTGCGTAAATATATTCAACCATAATTTACCTTTTATTAAATGATAATATTCTAAATTTGTTAGATAACTTAAACGAGGTAGTTATCATCCTTTTTATTTGTATAAGAACTTAATTTTGATGTTTTCATTGATTGCTCTGAAAATATTGTAGTAATACTCTTCAGCAGCTTCTTTTAATATGTTCTGGTGATCATCAATTAGATCCCTTTGTTCTTCATTAGACAGTTGTTTAGCTAATTCACCACCTGTATCAATATCAGAAGTCACAAATGAAAAGATATCTTTACTGGTATCATACAATTGATAAGGCATTTCTTCATTTAAAGATATGCCAATGATGTCAAATTCTGGTACAGTGATTATTAGATTGTCTTCACCGTCTTCTTCAATTTTAACAGCATCTTTGATACCAAATTTAGCAAAATAGTTAACGATGAATATACTTTTCTTCTCAGTAAATGGTAGTTTAATATCTGTAAAAGGAAGCTTTGAATCGTTACTACTAGCTACGATTTTTTCCAAAGAAGCATTTAGAAGAACTACTTCTTGAGTCTTCTCTAAATTTTTAATGGTTGTTGTGATGTAGGTCTCGCTACTATCATTATTATTAAAGAAGACTTTAAAGACGCCAAAGATTAGTAGTACTAAAAGAACTGCAAGAATAATGTTTTTTAAAATGCTAGATATTTTATTCATAGTAGTCTCCTGATTTAGAATATAATGTGTAATTCTATCTATATTGTTATTTTAGACTTAACGACTAAATAATACAAGAAAATAAAGATTAAAAGGATAGGAAGTGGATATACGAATTCTGAAACATTAGTAAATAAGTCTTTAAGAAATGACAACTATGTTGACAAACACCGTGATTTAGAAATTAATGATAAGAAAGAGTATATAGTATTTCGATTTAAAAAAGATATTGAGATTGTAGTGAGTTATGATCTAAAATATGTTAAGATTTATGAGTAATTGTTGATTCAACTATTTACTTCTAGCTAGAATAGTAGTACAATATATTTGTACAAAGATTGATATAAATTACACGGATAATGCGATTTGGGTTCGAGTCAACTCTGATATGTCGCTCCATATGATATTAAAGAACACGTCTTTTATTAAAGAGGTGTTTTTTTTGTTT
>CAYFSJ010000032.1:0-10801 GCA_964345765.1 uncultured Erysipelothrix sp. | reverse complement strand
TATATTAAAAAGATGTCGAAAAAGATAAGGTGAAATAGGAATAATACCTAACCTTCTTCAACATCTAAAACCAGCAGGCCATGTGACTATCCAATAAAGATAAATATGAATAAGAATAATTCATTGAATACATCACTACTGGTTAAATGATATAGTTAAAGGGATTAACTATATCTTCAACAATTTTAT
The DNA here is from genome assembly GCA_964345765.1 of uncultured Erysipelothrix sp. Classification (GTDB taxonomy): domain Bacteria; phylum Bacillota_I; class Bacilli_A; order Erysipelotrichales; family Erysipelotrichaceae; genus DUUI01. The sequence continues at coordinate 10,612 of CAYFSJ010000032.1, read as the reverse complement.
CAATTCATCATTAATATAACAACTTAAATGCTTGTTTGTGATAATTATAATCAACATAATATGAAATTAGTTAAAGATTGTATTCAATAAAAATATTTGAAACATTGTATAATAAGAGAAGAATTTCGGAGGATCCCATGTCAGAACCTATTCATTTACTTTTTAGCTTTAATAAAAATTACATTAAACCTTTTCAAGTCTTAGTCACTTCACTTCTAGCCAATAATCCCAATGAGAAATTTCATGTTTGGTTATTACATAGTGATTTACACGATGTTCATTTAGACACCCTTTTATTAGATAATGATCCAGATTTAATCAAACTTACCCCTGTCCAAATTGATTCATCTGTTTTTGATGAGGCCCATATTACCAATCGTTATCCTCAACAAATGTACTATCGTTTATTTGCCCCTCAATTTTTACCAAAAGAACTGAAGCGAGTTCTTTATTTAGATCCAGATATTTTAATCATTAACCCACTCCGTGAATTATGGGATATGGATTTAAAAGAAAATGCGTTTGGGGCAGCCAACCATTCAGGTTTAATAGATATTATGAATACCGTTAATCGTATTCGACTCAATACTGACCATGATTACTTTAATACAGGTGTTATGTTGATGGACCTAGAGAAAGCCAGAGACATCATTAATCCACAAGAAATCTTCGATATTGTTAATGAGAACAAATTAGAACTCTTCTTACCTGATCAGGATGTTTTTAATCATCTCTATGGTAAATACACCTTAGATATAGATGAAACGATTTGGAATTATGATGCCCGTTATTTTCAACAATATCGACTTCGTTCTAATGGAGAAATGAATTTGGATTGGGTCATTGCTAATACGGCCATCCTTCATTTTTGTGGCAAACAAAAACCATGGCATAAAAATTACACGGCTAAATTTGGTTCTTTATACAAACACTATATGCATAAAACAAACTTTGAAAAGTAAAAAAGCGTTAAATTTGAAAATCAACGCTTTCCTGTAGTTCTTTAAATTGTGTTTCATACAATTGTCGATATAGACCATTGTTTTGTAATAAAGTTTGGTGCTGACCTCTTTCAAGGATTTCACCATTTCTCATCACTAATATTTCATCTGCAGCCAGTATTGTTGATAGTCGATGGGCAATCACAGAACTTATTTCACCTTATATCAAAAAAACCCCACTAAGTTCATCTCCTACAAAGATTACTTAATTGGAGTCGATACCATTACTGAGTTCTCATTATTAAGAGCTCAAAGTGTACGTGGACAATTGGATGGCACCATTCCTTCAACCATACGTGGACAACGATTAGATAATTCTAATTTCATTGATGGTTCCAGTGTTTGGTTACCTGATATGGGAGAAATTGCTGATTTAAAATAAAAGACCAAGTGTTAATACTCGGTCTTTTTAATCGAATAAATTCTTCCTTCACTTATCACTGTTTCTAGTTTAAAACTTAATTTTTCATAAAAATCAAGATGATCCGTTAATAAATACGTTTTATTAATTCCATGCTTACTTAAATAATCTAAGGCATGATTAACTAATTTAGTTGCGTTTTTCTGTTGTCGATATTCTGGTTCAACATAGAGCGCACAAAGGTTTGGCCATAAATCAATTCGCTCATGAAAGTCATTATCAATAATTCCAATTCCACCAATAATCTGATCATCTTCAATCATCACAAACCATTTTGGAATGACCTTTGATAAACTTTCATTCATACTTTCTAAATAGGCTTGTTCACTCACACTAAACTTTTGACTAAACCATTTGGCAGCTAGTGTCATTATTTGTGGATGTTGATCAATTCTTGTGATGACTCTAGAATTTTCGTTTGTAATCAATTTGTTTAATAACCGCATAATTAGGACCTGCCAATCGTGCCAATGGATTAAGTTTATCTGCTAAAATATATTGTTTCTCTTTATCAAACACTTTCTTATCAACACATACCTCTAAAACTCGCATTAAGACAAGATTTGCTTCTGTCTCATTAGAGTCTTTTTTAGGAATAGAAACATCATCGATGACTTCAACTTCCATCGCAATGAAAGCATCCTTAAGAGATTCTGTCTTTACTTTATTGCTCTTAGTGGTTTCAATTTTTAATTCATCGACCTCACTGTGATTTATCTCATAGGGATAACTAGATTGATCCATGTCCTCAATATTTTCTTTTGAGACAATATGAATGACACCTGATTTTTCTCTAATTAGATTCCTATATGTATCTTTTTGTTGTTGATTACCGCCTTGAAAAGAGACACCCACCACCGTATTAGAGAACATATTAAAATAACTAAATGGTGCTAAATTGATTGACCCATCTTCATTGTTGGTTGTAATCCAGGCAATTGGACGCGGAATAACTGATCCTTGAACTAATTTCTTTTGAAGTTTTGGTTCAATCTCATTAAAGTCAAAGGTTAAACGACTCATAATAATTCTTTAGAAGCTTCTAGCTCTTCTTGAATCAATTGGTGACCATAATCATGATGATAGGTTTTCACTTCAATACCAGCACTAATTAGTGATGATTGAAGTTCATTAAACTCTTCAACTGAAATATAGGGATCATTAGCACCTGAGGTAATAAGTACTTTTAAATCATCTTGTTTTTTAAACTCAACATCACTACGCCCAGGCGATGGATGATACAATAAGGCTACATTAACTGGTATATTTTCAAATTCTTTTAAATAGTTTATCGCTAGGTTTGCTCCATTGGAGTAGCCGAGCAGTGTGATTTTATGGTTATTTAGTTCATATTTATCCAAAACTTCATTTAGTGATTCATCCAAATCATAGGTGGCTTGTGCCAAGGATCTTAAATCAAAGCTTCCATCATGGTGGCGGGCAAAATAACGTGCCATCCCTCTTTCACTGACCTCCCCTTGAAACCCAATTAAAGTTGCGTTTGGATCTAAGTATTGTCCAATTTGAAATAAGTCACTTGCGCTACCTCCCGTACCATGGAGGGTAATAATGACATGTTGATTGGTACCATTTTGTTTAATATGTCTCATGGTGTTTCTCCTCTGCTTTCTTACCTACTATTTTTAATAGGTCTTGTAGTTGTTGTTCTTGATCGATGGTTAATTCATCAAAGATTTCTCTCATATGCGAATAATGTTGTTGATAGATGTCTTTAAATAAATCTGAGCCCGCTTGGGTCAAAGTAATCAGTTGACGTCTTTTATCCTGTTTATCACGAACTCTTTCAATGAAATTTCGTTTTTGTAATGTGTCTAAGACATAAGTTAATGAGCTATTTGGAATAAGAATCTTATCAATAATTTCTTGGGTAGAAAGCTCTTTTTTTGTATAAAGAGCTTCCATGACCGTAAATTCATTCACACTCAGTTTTGTGTCAGAAAGTGAATCTTTAACATTCTTATTTAAACTCTGATACGCCTTAAACAAAACGATTAAGGTATTGAGTTTATGTTCCATTAGTTTAAGTATTCTTTCTCAAAGACTTTATTTGAACGAACGGTATCAAATTCAGGTAATTGAGTCTCAATATACTCACGACGATGACGTAAATGTGGAGGTAAAGTGAGTGTTTCCCCTAAGATTTCATAATCTTCTTCATCATCAATAAAACCTGGACCATCGGTTGCAAGTTCAAATAAGATACCTGGATATAATCTGATATAGACTGATTTGAAATAGAATCTTTCAACAAAACCAGAGTTAGGTAACCCAAGTGAATTAAAGAAATCTTTCCATTGATCTAAATGAGCTTTATCTTCAACTCTAAAGGCAACATGGTGTACGCCACCATAACCTTGACGTGCTTGAGGTAATTCTTTATCCAATTCAACAATAACACTGGCTCCATTACCCCCTTCTCCCATTTCATATAATGTGAAGTTATCTTGAGTATCCACTTTTCTCATTTGAAGCAGTTGAGCTAAAATTTGATCCATTAATTGAAGCTCTGAAACACGTAAGTAAACTGGACCAAGACCAGTAATACCATATTCATTAGGGACCGGACCTTTATACCAAGGTTCTCCTGTACCAATGCCTTGATTATTTTCATCTGAGAATAAAGCATATTGTTGTTGGTCAAAATCTTCAAAATAGATGACTTTCTTATTAAATTGTTCGATGATTCCACCATGTTTTACATCATAATGATCAAAACGTTTTACCCAGTAATCAAGTGCTTCATCACTAGGTACTCTAAAGGAAGAACGAGAAATATCATTTGTTCCTTTAATAGCTGCTGGAATTCCCGAAAAATCAAAGAAAGTCATTGCTGAACCAGCATTTCCTCGGTCATCACCAAAGTATAAATGGTAAGTTGATAAATCATCTTGGTTAACATTCTTCTTAACTAATCGCATTCCTAAAATATTTGTGTAAAAATCATAGATTTTTGGCGAACTTGAAGTAATGGCAGTTACGTGGTGTACTCCCTTAAATGGTTTAATTGTCTGTGTCATATTTAATATTCTCCTTTTTTATTTGTATATAGTTTTTTTAGTGTTTCTAATCGTTGTAGTTCTTGTTGAGTTAACTGTTCTTTATTCTTTAGTTCTAATAACTCACTTTTTATCTTCTCTCTTATTTGAAGATGTTCATATTCTGCTTTATCGCGATAACCATATCCTTCTAATTTTTCGACTTCACGAATGAAGATTGGTATTCGATTTTCATCTTCAATATTTTTGAAATGTTCTGGAATCATTAAGTTTATACCCAATGAATTGATATCTTCATCGACCAACATACCTGGTCCTTTAGTTGCTAATTCGATAAGAATGCCACCTGGTTCTCTAAAATAGAGTGATTTGAAGTATTTTCGATCTCGAATGGTTGATGATTTATAACCAGCATTTCTAAGTTTGCTTAACCATAAATGTAAATCTTCATCATTTATTTTAAAGGCAATGTGGTGAACAATCCCAACTCCCATTTGTCCCCAAGGATTCTCTTTTTTTGAAAGTTCTAATTGACCTCCAAACTCATCATTGATTTCTAATAAGTAATTTTCTTGATCCTCATCAATGACTTGATAGCCTAATAAATCCGTAAGAACTTCCAAAGTTTCTTGTGGCTTAGCAGAACTTAGGACAGCACTTTGCACCCCAATAATCGCTTGGTCTTTATTAATACCATTAAACTCCCATTGGTTAATTGGCCCTTTATCGGTTTCAATTAATTCCAGTTGTAGTCCATCCAAATCTTGGAAACCCAATCGTTTTTGATTAAAACGAGTGTAGTAGAAGCTTTTAATACCAAATGATTTTAGACGTTCTCTCCAGAACTCGAAGTTTTCACTTCGAATGCCATAACTTGCGACTGCGACCTGGCCACCACCTAATTGCCCTTTCTTACCATCATTAAATGGAAAGGTTGTCACTAATCCTGAACTGGCTGATTCATTTCCATAATAGAAGTGGAATGTATCTTGATCATCGTAATTAAGTGTTTGTTTCACTAAACGATAGCCTAAGACTCCACTATAATAATCAATATTTCGTTGAGGATGCCCAACCATTGAGGTTATGTGGTGAATCCCATGTGTTTTAATCATAAACTGTTTCCTTTCTGCTTGTACCCATATATTATTTCGAATTCGAAATAAATTCAAGGCTTATGCCATAAGCACAAAGTAAGGCAACATTAACTAAGGATGTTACAATTTAAGTAACTGAAAGGAGTTATTATGAAAAAAATACAAGCAGCCGAAGCCATGGTCCGTGTCATTACTGACTGGGGCGTTGACCATATTTATGGTATTCCGGGAAGCTCAACTAACTCGTTGATGCGTGCCCTAAAAATATATGAGGATGATATCCAGTATATCCAAGTACGACATGAGGAAGGTGGTGCCTTAGCCGCTTCTGTCGATGCAAAACTAACTGGAAAGATAGGGGTCTGTTTTGGATCAGGAGGTCCTGGACACACCCATTTAATCAATGGAATGTATGATGCTAAGTTTGATAAAGTACCTATGTTGGTAATCGCAGCATCGACCCATTCTAAAAACTTAACAACAGACTATTTCCAAGAAATGGACCCTGTCCCTCTTTATACAGATGTTTCTGTCTTTAACCGTATGGTTTTAAATCCTCAAGAATTACCACGAGTGATTGACCAAGCGATTCGTACCGCCTATCGCGATCGAGGTGTGGCCGTCGTTCATGTTCCAGTGGACATTGGTTATGCTGAAATTGACGATAACTATGTTTCTAGTGCTCATGCCTATGAAGTAACCTATCCGCTTCATCGACAAGAAGATATTGTTAAAGCATACGATATTATTAAAGAAGCGAAACGACCTGTTATTTTTGCGGGTCGAGGAACACACCATGCGCGCGAAGAATTAAAAGAATTATCAGAAAAACTTAAGATTCCTGTTATGTTAACCTTCTTAGGTAAGGGCGCAATGGATGATGCTCACCCTAACTATTTAGGACAATTGGGACGTTTAGGAACTAAACCTTCCATGGAAGCAATTGAGAAAACCGATTTAATCATTATGATCGGGGCTGAGTATCCATTTGGAAGAGATTATTTTGATCAAAGCACTAAGTCTATTCAGATCAATACTGATCCAGTGGCTTTAGGCAAACGTCTTCCTTCCACTTTAGGAATATTGGGAGATTCTAAAGCCGTTATGAGAGATATTATTGAGCTTGCTCAAGAACATGAACATAACGATTGGTTAGAAGCCAACCAAATTAACAGAAAGAATTGGCTAACCTGGATTCGTAAATTTGAAGACAGTGATTTAACACCAATGAGACCTGAACCAATTATGAAGGCCTTAAATGAATTAGCCGATGATGATGCCATCTTTATTATTGATGTTGGTAATAATGTTATTTTATCGAGCCGTGAATTAATGTTTACTGGAAAACAACAACATACCACTTCAGGAACATTTGCGACAATGGGAATTGGTTTACCAGGTGGTATTGCCGCTAAATTAAGCTATCCAGATCGACAAGTCTTTACCTTATCTGGAGATGGCGCAATGGCCATGATGATGCAAGAATACATGACGCAACTTCGATATAAATTACCAATTATCAACTTAGTAATTGCCAATGAATCGTATGGTTTTATTCAAGTTGCTCAAGAAACAGAAAACAAGGAAACCTTTGGTGTTGACTTAAAAGTTGCTGACTATGCCATGTTTGCTGAAGCAATGGGTGGTAAAGGATATACAGCCCTTAATTATCAAGAAGTCTATGATGCGATCAATGAAGCGAAAGACTTAGACATTCCAGTTATCATTGATATTAAAGTAGATAATGTCTCTCATTTACCAGCACATAAACTTGTCTTAGACCCAGAGTATCATGATCAAAAAGATATTGATGACTTTATCGATAAATACGAAGTCACCGATATGCCTGTCTTAAGTGAAATCTTAAAATCAGTTAAACAAGACAAAGAAGAACAAATTGTTAATAAAGAAGAAATCAACGCAGGTGTCTAAAAAGAAAAGGACATTTAGTCCTCATCAATAAAATATAGTTCATCTATTTGATCAAGAGGCCACATCGGTCTCTTGATTTTTTTATACTCGAATTCTTCAATGTTTTGATCAGTTGCTCCAGGTGAGAGTGCCATAATATGATAGGCTGTTTCATCGACCAATCCAACATCTAAGTATCCCATCTTCACAACCACAATATCATAATCATGGAAATTAGCTTTGGCTGCTTCAAACTGTTTCATTGATCCATATTGAACATTTCGATTAAGTACTAACACATCAATATTTTCATTTAATTCTACGCAAATTGTCTTTCCAACATGATGAATCGTACTTTGACCAAAGATAGCATCCCCAATTGATTTAATTTGTCCATTGACTTTTATCGGTTTTGAATACTCATCTTCATTAGACCCTAGCTCAAACTCAACAAAACCTGATTCTTGTTTAAGTAAGTACTCATATGATTTTGGATCGGTTATCCCAGCAAATATAATCTTTTTATCATTTAATTCTCTTGTTAAAAATTCTCTAAGAATAACCGTGTTAAGACCATAACTTCCCGCGCCACAATTATCACCTGAATCAGTAATAACGACTGTTTTGGTTGGAAACTCTAAGGCTTGACTAACTGATGCTTTAACACTTCCATAATTATCGCGATATTTAAATTCATGTCGATTATCCCAAACATACTGAGCTAATTCTTTCCCTTTTTTCTTAGCAAATTCTCTATCTTCAACTTGATTTGGTACAACCACTATAGCACAACCTAATTTATCGACATCCTGTCTTAAATAGCCTACATGGAATGATGCCGATAAGATTCGCTCATCTTGTTCAAGTTTATCAAGTTGTTGGTTAATACTTTTAACTGGTTCAAAGCGAGAAATACTACGTTCACCTTCGGTAATAATTGGTAACTTATAAAGAACGGGACGAATCGGACGTGGATTATTGATTAACTCAACAAACTTCTTGGCGACCAATCGTCTTGTCTCTAAATAATCATAATGAGGCGATTCACGATAACAACGAACTAAATTAATGTGTTTGGTTAAGTCTGAGGTAACATTACCATGAGGGTCCATAACAACCCCAATTAGTAACTCATCACCTACGATCTTTCTGATTTCCTTTAACAGATAGTGTTCCAATGAGACTTCTTCTAAACCTACCACACCACTTGCCCCATGTAGATGAAGAAAGATTCCATCTAATGATTGATGATGAAATGCAACTAAATCTAAAACATGATCGGTTATTTCTTTAAAGGCATCATATTGAATAAACCCATTAGGATGAAGTCTTGCGAAAATAGTAGGAATCAATTGAATGTTCTCATCTTCAAAAATATCACGAATTTCCATCGCATCCAAACAGGCTTCACCATAAAACAACTGAAACTCATCAATGGAAACAAAATGACTGATATGTTGATTACATTCTGCGTTTATATGACCTACTAATACTTTTTTCATTAAATTTTACCTATATCCTTACGATAACTCATCTTTTCAAATTGAATCTTCTCTAATTCTTGATAAACAATCTCTCTTGCTTGTTGATAATTTTCTGCTTTAGAGACTACCGTCAAGACTCTTCCGCCATTGCTTAACAGTATTCTATCTTTTTTAATCGTTCCATTTTGATAAACAATGACCTCATCACTGATATCTACTAATCCCGTAATTTCTTTGTGTTTTTCAAAATGATTTGGATACCCTTCTGATACACAGTTTACACCAACGGCCACTGATTTATCAAATGTCAATTTAAATTCTTGATGATGAATTGAATCAAGAATATGGTCTAATAAATTAGAGGTTAATCGTGGTAATAAGACTTCAGTTTCAGGATCTCCAAAACGAGTATTAAACTCTAAAACATACACTTGGTCTTTTTCGACTAAATACCCAATGAATAGAATCCCGGAATACCCTAAAACTTCTTGTTTTAGGCCATGTTCAATTTGTTTTAGAATTTCATCCGATTGTTGTTGATGAGTTAAAGTCCAATAAGGGTTTGGCGATAAACAACCAACACCTCCTGTATTTGGACCTAAATCTCCTTCATAGATTTTCTTATAATCCATTGCGGTATCAAAGGGAATCAGTTTATCATTTGATACAAAACATAATAAAGAAGTTTCAAATCCTTCTAAATATTGTTCTATAACAACTTGAGTCCCCTGATCTGAAAACTTCTGATCAATAAAGAGTTCTTTTAATGCCAATCTACTTTCATGTTCATCTTGACAAATATATACGCCTTTTCCAGCACAAAGACCATCTGCTTTAATAACAACCGGATAACCAAATTGAGCACTTACTTTTTTGGCTTCTTCGTAATTATTGACCTGTTGATATTGTGCTGTTGGAATCTGATATTGTTGCATAAACTTTTTAGAAAAAGCTTTCGAAGATTCTAGTTGTGCTGATTTTTTAGTTGGACCAAAAACAAGTTGATTATTTTCTTTTAAAAAATCAACGATACCTTCTGATAAAGATTGCTCAGGGCCAATAATAGTAAGATCAATGGCTTCTTTTTGAATCAATTCTAGAATCTGTTGATGATTTGAACTATCTAAATTAACTGAATCAATATTTGTATAAGTAAATACATTCAAATCAACAATTTCTTTTCCGCCCCAGTTTTTACCCTGAACCATATTCTTATCTTTAGTAAAGCCATTGTTCATAAGAACTCTTTCAGAGTATTTATTCTCCGGCATAACAAATGCTTTTATTGTCTGAATCCCTATATCGTCACATAAATATGCTATCAGCAATGCTACCGTTTCCGTTGCAATTCCTCTGTGCCAATATGCTTCATTGATTCGATAACCTATCGTTATCTGGTTTGTTCTTTTTTTATAATCAAACATTTCAGCAAGTCCTATGAGCCTGTCAGGTTCTGCACTTAGATAAATGCCTGCAACAATCATTTTCTTTTTATCAAAGTCCCTGCCACCGAGGTTTCTAATTGCTGCCAGTAAATTGCCGCGACTCTTTTTATATAAAAATAGCGGAATGTATCGGTACACATTTTCATTATTGGTTATTTCACTCAAAGAATCGATATCATCTTCGGTCATTTTTCTAATAATAAGCCTTTCGCTCATTAAATGCGGAAAACATTGAA
>CAYFSJ010000031.1:0-10958 GCA_964345765.1 uncultured Erysipelothrix sp. | reverse complement strand
TGATAGTCTTCATATAAACTTCATATATTAAATAATCAAAAAAGTGGACCCATATGACAGTGTAAAATATCTTGTGTAAACAGCTCCGCCCTCAAGATATAGAAAAAGGAAGCCAAACTTTGTAAAATTAGTTTGAGAACAATATCAAACAAAGGAGCTTCCCATGACTAATTTTACCACAAGATTGTTGAGTGCAGTAGCTGCAGGACAAAATATCGATGAACTTTTCTGTAAAGAATTAGAAAGCGCAGTAAATGAACTCCTAAAAACTGAACTCACAGTGTTTCTAGACTATGAGAAATATGATCCCATTGGTTACAACTCTGGTAACTCAAGAAACGGATATTATTCTAGGTCTCTAAAAACAAAATATGGAGAAATACAAATACAAGTCCCTAGAGATCGTAACGGAGAGTTTAACCAACAGACGGTCAGTCCCTACAAACGACAAACAAGTGATTTAGAAACCACCGTCTTACAACTTTACTCTAAAGGCATCACCACAGCCGAAATAGCTGATCTGATTGAGAAAATGGTTGGCCATGCCTATACTCCAGCGACCATCTCAAATATGACAAAGTTAGTGGAAGAAAATGTTAAACAATTCCATGAAAGACCCCTCAATAAACGTTATGCGGTAATCTTCTGTGATGCCACCTATCTCAATGTGAGACGCGATAGTGTGAGTAAAGAAGCTTTACATATTCTACTGGGGATTACTCCTGAAGGCTATAAAGAAATCATTTCATTTAGACTATATCCTTCTGAATCCAGTGAGAATTACCGAGAGATGCTCAGGGATATCAAAGACAGAGGTGTCGAAGAAGTATTGCTCTTTGTCAGTGATGGTCTAAGGGGGCTTACAGAATCCTGCTTAAGTGTCTTCCCTAAAGCATATTATCAACCTTGTTGGGTTCACATCCAGCGTAATGTTCTGCGCTTAGTAAGAGCGAAAGACAAAGCTGAAATCGCTGCTCAGCTAAGGGAAGTCTATCAAAGTTCAACGGTCGAAAATGCCCAACTTCTCCTGGAGAAGTTCATAAATGATGTCTCTCAAAAGTATCCTAAGGTTAGGGCATTACTAGAGAGAACCGAGTATTTATTTACGTTCTTAAGATTTCCTAAAGCCATTCAAAGATCAATCTACTCGACTAACATTGTAGAGGGTTACAACAAGCAACTTAAGAAACAAACCAAAAGGAAAGAACAATTCCCAAATGAAGATTCACTAGAGAGATTTGTCTGTGATCACATGATTCATTACAACCATCGTTTCTCTCATCGAATTCATAAGGGATTCAATCTAGTTCAAGCAGAACTTAATGAAATGTTCGACTTTCAATATCGAAAAGATTAACCCACACTCAACTAATAAACAAAGATGAGTTTACACAAAACTATTGACACTACCTAGAGAGGTTTTTAAATAATGTTAGATTCTATCTTTTTTAGATAATTGTAATAATTCTTCCATTTGTTTAACTAAGTCATCGACCTGATTTTGACTATGTGCTTCAGCAAAGATTCTTAAGACAGGCTCTGTCCCAGAGAAACGCGCACTAATCCAAGAATCATCATCAAAATGAATCTTTAATCCATCTAAATAAGAGATATCTTGAATGTTTGAATAGTCAGGGTGTTGTTTTTGATTAAACAACAAATCATAGAGTTGACCCTTCATTTCGTGTGTGAAACGATAGGCATTTTCACTAAAGAAAGAAGCACCAAACTGTTGGTTCAAATCATTGACCAGCTGATGAACACTCTTCTTCGTAACTGCCACCATTTCAACTAGTAGGGCTGCCGCATAAATACCATCTTTTCCTTGGATATGACCTTTAACGGTTAAACCACCACTCGATTCTCCGCCGATAATCGCATCATATTCTTCCATCGCACTAGAGATATGTTTAAAGCCAACTGGAGTTTCAATGCATTTTTGGTCATAGGCTTTCGCAATACGATCTAGAACATGGGTAGTCGATAAGTTTCTAACCACTGGACCACGCCAACCTTTATGTTCTAACAAATAGTAATAGAGTAATGTAAGTAATGTATTAGGATGAATAAAGTTACCAAACTCATCAATAATACCAATTCTATCGGCATCACCATCTGTCGCAATCCCCAAATCATGATTATTCTCAACCACAATATCTCTTAGTTTGTTAAGGGATTGTGAAGATGGGGTAGGAAGTCTTCCACCAAAGAGGGTATCGTGCCGTTCATTAATAATAGTCACATCGCAACGAGTCGTCACAAGGATTGTCGATAGAGATGTTTTAGAGACCCCATGCATTGGGTCAATAACAATTCGTAAATGAGCATCACGAATTGCTTTTTGGTCAATTGCATCAAGAATTGAATCAATGTATTCATTATCAGGATTAAAGCGATGGAAGTAAGGAGATTCTTCTACTTCATACCACTCCATTGATTTTACTTCAGTCACTTGATTCGCTTTTTGTTCAATCTCTTGAGTAACTTCTAAGGTTGCATCCTTACCACCCTCAACAAAAAGTTTAATGCCATTATAAATCGCTGGGTTATGACTAGCCGTAATCGCAACACCATATTGTGTTTTTTGTTCTTTAACCGCAAACATAACAATTGGGGTAGGGGAAGGTTTATCAATTAAATAAGTGTCAATTTCATTAGCCACCAAGGTTTGAATAAACCAATAGGCAGCCTCTTTAGACATAAAACGACGATCATAACCAATGATAATAGGCCCTTTATCAATCATTTGAGTCACTGCTGTAGCAATTTTTTGTACATTTTCCTTGGTGAATTGGTCACCAATTATTTCGCGCTAACCACCGGTTCCAAATTTTATCATGTTGAAGTCCTCCACCTTCATTGTAAGCATTATCAAACTCTTTACAAACATTTGACTAACGCATAACAATATGGTTTAAGTTTTAGACAATATAATAAAAAAGACCGCACTAGGCAGTCTTAGAATGCTTCCTCTGGATTGAAATCAAAGAGTGAAAGAATATCTGGGATTATCTCATCAATGATTCCACAATTCATAATTGCCTCATTAATATCCTTTCTAGAGAAGGGAATATTACTCAAACAATTAATCAGTTTCGAAGGTAAGAATGAGTCCATCGCATCTGAATAAACCTGAACTTCACTTATTGTATTTTGGTTCAAATTAAGATGAATCGAAATCTCACCCCAATCAAATCGATTCTCAAGAATTGTTGTCGCATCAAAGCTTGGTTTAAACAACCAATTATGAGAACTATACTTCTTAGTATATGGTTCAAGATCAATCTGATCAATGGTCAACTCTTTTAAAGGGGCTCGATAAACCTCTTCAACCGACTTCAATAAAGCTTCTTTTAGGTTGTTAATTGTTAATTCTGGAGCATAATCAATCAGATTGGTCACCCTAGAAATAACCGATTTAACCCCTTTACCCTCTAATTTTAGTTTAGAAACGTTTAGATACTTAGACAATTCATTTAAGTTAACATCAACCATTAAAGTCCCATGATGATAACTCTTATTGTTATGATGATAATAAGCGTGTCCAGAGAACTTCTTCTCATCCACTAATAAATCATTACGACCTCTAGCGTAAGCATCAATACCAAACGATTTTAAAGCTTTAAGAAGTACTTCAGATTGTTTGTTGACATCAAAGTGCTTACTAGCCATTAGGAAAGTAAAGTTTAGATTCCCTAAATCATGATACACCGCACCACCCCCTGAAAGACGTCTTGCCAGTGTTCCATTATCTTGATGTAAATCATTAACTTTACACTCTCTCATCGCATTTTGATTTGAACCAATAACGACTGTATGTTGGTTCTGCCAAAGATAAAAGACTAAAGTATGATCATCGACATATTGGAAGAGGGCCTCTTCCAAGGCGAGATTCTCATGAGGATTCACGCCATCAGTAGAGACCCATAAAATCTGTTCAATCATTATGCACCAGAATTGGGTGACGAGCAGCCTTCACTTCATCGACTCGTTTCACCACCGTGTTATTAGGAGCTTCTTTTAATGAATCAGGATCATCATGTGCTTGTTGATAAAGCTTATTAAAGACATCCGCCACTTTCTTAAGAGTATCAATACTCTCAGTTTCAGTCGGTTCAATCATTAAGGCTTCAGGCACAATAATTGGGAAATACATAGTCGGTGGGTGAATACCATTTTCAATTAAGCCCTTAGAAATATCTAAGGCACTCACACCCGTGTCCTTCTTAAGTTTAGTCATGCTCGTAACAAACTCATGCATAAATGGTTGTTCTTTAGCAGCAGGATAATGTTCTTTCATTAGATGTTGTAAGTAATTCGCATTAAGAACCGCATTTTGACTACTTTCTTTAAGTCCATTGCCACCTAAGCTTAAAATGTAAGTTAAAGCTCTAATAAAGACACCAAAATGTCCATAGAAATTCTTCATCGGTCCAATACTCTTAGGACGATCGATTAAGATTTCTTGATTTCTAACAACAGGAGTTGGCAGATAAGGTTCTAAGATTGATTTAACACCAACAGCACCACATCCAGGACCACCACCACCATGTGGAGTTGAGAAAGTCTTATGTAGATTTAAGTGAATGACATCAAAACCAACATCGCCAGGTCTTGAGATTCCCATAATGGCATTCATGTTTGCGCCATCACAATACATTAAGGCGCCTGCATCATGAATAATCTTCGAAATCTCTAAGATATCCACTTCATATAAACCTAATGTATTAGGATTGGTTAACATAATGGCCGCAGTCTTATCATTAACAAGTTCTCTTAGTTTTTCTACATCAACTAAACCACGCTCATCACTTGGGACTGTGACTACTTTAAAGCCGGCCATAACAGCAGAAGCAGGGTTTGTTCCATGTGCTGAGTCAGGTACGATGACCTCAGTTTTATGCTCTTTGCCATGATCTTTTAAGTAAGCTTTAATCATTAATAAAGAAGCAAACTCACCTTGGGCACCTGCAGCAGGTTGTAACGTAATAGCATCCATCCCTGTCACTTCAGCAAGTTTTTCTGACAATAAATCAAATGCTTTTAATGCTCCAACAACACTTTCTTTTGGTTGAAGAGGGTGGATATGGCTAAAGCCAGCTAAACCAGCAACATCTTCATTAAGTTTAGGATTGTATTTCATGGTACAAGAGCCCAGTGGATAGAATCCTGAATCGACACTAAAAATCTTCTTGGTTAAATTTGTATAGTGTTGGACCACTTCACGCTCAGAAAGTTCTGGTAGTTTTAAATCATCCTCACGTTTCAGTGATAAAGAATGACTTTCTACGTCACTTTTCGGTAGATAAAAAGAACGACGACCTTCTCTACTTACTTCAAAGACTAACATGATAGAACCTCCTTCACTAATGACACAACTCTGTCCATTTCTTCTTTGGTATTAACTTCGGTTGCACACCACAGAATTTCATTATCAGAAAGTGGGTAACCACCTAAGATATCATTTTCTTCAAGTTTAGCTAAAACCTCTTCGACTTTATCTGTTTTAGTGACAAATTCATGGAAGAATTCATGGTCATAGACTAATTCAACTTGATCAAGTTCATTTAATTTGTTAGCTAAGTAATGGGCGTTATCGACACATCGTTGTGCTACTTCTTTGAGTCCTTGTGGACCTAAAGTAGCAAGGTAGATGGTTGCTCTAACAGCCATTAAAGATTGGTTAGAACAAATACTGGAGGTCGCTTTTTCACGACGAATATGTTGTTCTCTTGCTTGCAGCGTTAAAACATAGGCACGATTACCATCTTTATCAGTGGTTTCACCAACAATACGTCCTGGTAAACGACGGACTAATTTTTCCGTTGTGGCCATAAAGCCAAAGCTTGGTCCACCAAATTGTAGAGGGATACCTAAAGGTTGTCCTTCTCCAACAGCGATGTCTGCGCCAACCTCTTTAGCACTAGGTAGGATGGCTGCAGCAATTGGGTTGACTCCTAATATCAATTTAACGCCATGTTCATGACACAATTCACTGATTGGTTTTACATCTTCAATGTTTCCAAAGTAATTGACTTGTTCTAAATAGAGACCAGCAATTTCTTCGTTTAGTAATTCTTTGAGATGTTCTATATCCAGCAGACCATCTTTTTGTTTAACAGTGATAAGTTCAACATCAAATCCAGAAGCATAAGTTCTCATGACGTCTTGAACCATCTTGTTGGCTGTTTCAGAAACTAACACAGTTGAGCGTTTTCTGTCTTGAACCATCATCATTGCTTCGGCCGCTGCGGTAGCACCATCATAGACTGAGGCATTACTGGCGTCCATGCCAGTAAGTCTAGCCATCATCGTTTGATACTCAAAAATAGCTTGGAGTGTTCCTTGAGATACTTCGGCTTGATATGGTGTATAAGATGTCACAAATTCACTTCTTGAAGATAAGTGATTAACAACTGTTGGGATATAGTGGCGATAAGCCCCAGCTCCTCTAAAGATTGTTTTATATATTTTGTTTTCTTGGGATAGGTCGACCATCTTTTGATAGACTTCAAATTCAGTGAGTCCATCTGCAATGTCGAGTTCTCTTTGAAGGCAAGCCTCTTTAGGAATGTAATCATAGAGTTGATTAATTGATTCCATGCCTAGCTCTTGTAACATCTGTTGTTGTTCTTTTTTTGAATTTACAACATAACTTGCCATATTATTGTTCCTTAACAAATGTGTTATATTCTTCTTCGCTCATCAAATCATCGCCTAAAGTGTAATCTTTGACTTCGATTAACCATGTATTTGAGGCATCTTGATTGATCAGTTCAGGTTGGTCGAGAAGTTCTTCGTTAATCTTAACGATGGTTCCATCAACTGGGCTTAGTAAATCAGAAACAGCCTTGACTGATTCGACATCTCCGAAAGGCTCATGTGCGCTGACTTCATCATCTACTTCGTTTAAATTGACGAAGACGATTTCACCTAATTCACTTTGTGCGAAATCGGTGATTCCAATTAAAACAGTGTTATCGTCTGTTTCTTTGATCCATTCATGTGATTGTGTGTATTTGATTGCCATTTATTTTTCCTCCTTCTTTCTTGAATAAAATGGTAATTTGATTACTTCTGCTTTTACTTTTCTTCCACGGACATCGACAATGACTTGTGTATTTAATTCTGAATAGTCTTTATCGATAATGGCCATTGCGCCAGCATATCCTACATATGGAAGTTGTGTCCCTGAGGTGACAATGCCGATTTCTTTATCATCGACATAAATCTTGTTGTCTTGTCTCGCAATTCCTCGGTCAATCATTTTGAGTCCAACACGGGTTTTGGTTGACTGTTTTTCTTCTAAGGCTTTCTTTCCGATGAAATCATCTTTGTTCATCTTAACGAAGAAATTAAGTCCTGTTTCATGAGGTGTGATATCATCACTCATTTCATGACCATAAAGAGGTAAGCCAGCTTCAAGACGTAGTGTATCTCGAGAGCCTAAACCACATAGTTGAACTTGGTTGGTTGATAAGAATTTATTGGCGATGGTTTCCACATCGTTAATGTCACAATAAATCTCGACTCCATCTTCACCAGTGTAACCTGTTCTTGATAAATGGACTTTACAGCCGGCGACCATAACATCGCCTTTAAAGGTGTAATACTTTTGTGGGATGTCTTCTTCTTTAGTGAACTGCTTTAGAATTTCAATGGATTGTGGACCTTGAAGTGCTAGTAGGGCGACATGTTCAGAATAATCAATGATTTCAACACCATCGATAATCTGTTCATAAATCCAGTTGAGATCTTTTTCGTGATTTGAGGCATTACAGACCAACATAACATCTTGGTCGCTTGTGTAATAAACTAATAAATCATCGACAATACCTCCTTCATGATTCAACATGAGGGTGTATTTAATTTGTCCTGGTTTCATTTTTGAGAAATCATTAGTGAGTAGGTGATTAATGAATTCAAGTGTGTTTGGTCCTTTGATGAATATCTCGGCCATGTGCGAAACATCAAAAAGACCAGCTTGATCTCGAACAAAGTTATGTTCTTGTTTAATCGTGTGGTCGTAGTTTACAGGTAAAAGATAACCGCCAAACTCAACCATTTTACCACCGTGATCTAAATGAAACTGATAGAGAGGAGTTTTTTTACTCATGATATTTTTCCCTTCTTTTTCTATTTGATTTAAGTATAACTTATTTGAAAGGGATTTCCTATTAGGTTATTTGGCCGATTTAATTAAAATTTATCAAAAAATGTTAACTAAAGACAACTTTTCTATTGTTAAAATAAAAACAATAAGTTATAATAGTTTTGACTTTTACAATGAGGGTATATGAAAAAGTTAAAAGTATTATTAAGTTTATTATTAGTGTTCCTATTATTAGTAGGTTGTACACAAGACACAACGCCTGCTGAAGACACAACAGATGATTCTACAACAGAAACAGATACAACTGATTCTGAAACTGAAGTTGTGTTAAGAAGAGCTTATGCGGCTCCTCATGGCAATCGTTCATTTGCGAGAGTAGCAGTTGTTATGAATGGTGATGTTATTGTTGCTGCTAACATTGAAGAATTCCAATATGGTGGAGTTGATGCAGAAAATGAATTCCTACCTAATTCTGATTTAGGATTTGGTGAAGGATCTGTTGATGCTAAACTTTATTCAAAACGTGTTAACAATGACCTTTATTCTCAAAACATGGCTGAACGTGGTGAAGCTACAATGAAATTAGTTGAAGGTTATAAAGCAATTGAAGATTATGCTAAGGGTAAAACTGCTGCTGATTTAGAAGCGTTATTAGCTGATTCTACTGAAGGTGAATTAATTGATGATATTTCTAGCTCTACATTAGTTGATACTTATGGTTATGTTCAAGCAATTATTGATGCTGCTAAGAACACTGACATGGAATCAAAAGGGGTTGCTAAAGGAAATGTTGAAGACATTCAAATTGGATTTATCCAACATGCTGCTCACGGTGAAAGAGCTGTAGCAGATACAGTCGTTGCTGTATTAGACGGTGTCATTGTTGCTGCTAATATTGATGAATTCCAATACATGGGTGCTGATGGAAACACTGGTGTTCCTAATTCAGATGATGCATTTGGTGAAAACTATGCAGAAGGTGGCGTTCTAGCATCTAAGAGAGTGAATAATGAAACTTATTCTGGAAATATGGCAGAACGTGGCGAAGCAACTATGCAATTAGTTGAAGGTTATAGAGCGATTGAAGATCATACTGTTGGTATGACTGCTCAAGAAGTTAAAGATTTAGTTAGCGCTAATACCGCTGGTGAATTAGTTGATGATATCTCTAGTTCAACTTTAGTTGATACTGTTGGATACTTAGAATCAATTGCTTTAGCTGCTGAAAACCTACAATAAGATTGATTAATCTCCCTTAAACTCCGGTCTTAAACAACCGGAGTTTTTTGTTGCTCTGACATAATATGGTTAAGGAGAAAAACATGAATGCACTTTATAAAAAACTTAGCTTAGATAAATTTGATGTTATAACAATTCTTAATGAACCTGATAATTATGAATTGTTTAAAGATTTAGATGTCAATAATGAACTTATGAAAAATCAAGATTGTCTGATACGTTTTGTTTATAGCCTAAAGGAGATTAAGGAAACCATTTTAAATGCAGCAAAGAACGATCTTATTAATGATAAAGGTTATCTATATCTGGCGTACCCAAAATTAAATAATCGTTTGGGTCTTGATTCGATTCATCGCGATGATATCTTTCCTTACTTAAATCTTGAAATGCAAGGGGATGGCTTTGTTGACGAAACTAATTTGAAGTTTTCAAGAATGGTTAAACTGGATGATAATTTCACGATAATTGGTTTGAGACAATTTGATAAGCGACCCAAAATTAAAGAGGAAGTTTCTCAGAGAGTTGATGATTATGTAAGATTCATACCAAACATTGTACAAGAGATTAAAAATGATCAGATTACATTGGACTACTTTAATGCATTGAGTCCTTATCGACAAAAAGATTTAGCTAGACACATCTTTAGTGCTAAGAAAGATGAAACAAAACAAAAACGGTGGGAGAAATTAAGAGAAGATGCAAGAAACAGTTAAAGAAATTCTAGAGTTTTGTCAACATCATTCAAATCAAAGAACGATTTCTCAAATGAAGAAAAAGGGTGTTAGTGATGTTGTGGTGTTGGGTGTGGCACAAAAAGATTTAAAGACCTTATACAAAAAACACAAGAATAATCATGAACTGGCACTAGCATTATATGAACAGGACCATTTAGATGTGCGCTCTTTGGCTTGTATGATTTGTGACTTAGACAAAATGACACAAGAACAATTTGGTGATTGGATGAATAAAACAGAAAGTACCTGGTTGATTGATTATCAACTAAGTGTTACTTTGGCTGGACATGATCATGGCCAGGATATTGCTAGGAGTTGGATTAATAGCAATGAACCAAAAAGAGTGCGCGGAGGATATTATACCTATAGTTGGATGTTAGCGAATAAAGAGGATGATCAATTTAATCATGATAAAATTAAAGAGCTATTATATAAGGTTAGCGAGAGTGAAATAGTAACGGATGCCATGGCATACTATGTAAAGACAGTTGGTGTTTCATATCAGTCTTTATATAAGGAAGCACTTCAGGTGGCTCAAACATTAAAGAACCAATCGGCTATTAATGGGATCTTGAGAATGAAAGAGAACGGTAAATTAGGCTTGAAGCGCTCTTATTTACGTTGCTAGAAAAAATTTTGAGAATTTAGTACTTTTGCTGGTAATTTAAAAAATAATGTGTATAATGTAACTACACTCAAGTTCCAGCTATTTGAATAACATGCATCGAACAAAAAGAATATTATGAAATTAAGTAATATTCGCTTGACTTTGCGCTTAAAATTTGTTACTCTATATAGGCACTCAATTTGGGTGACATGAGAAAAATGATCTTTGAAAACTAAACAGAAACGTCAAGAAATTTGAGATTTCA
>CAYFSJ010000030.1:0-10963 GCA_964345765.1 uncultured Erysipelothrix sp. | reverse complement strand
ATAAAGACCAGATGATGATGCGTGCTCAGAAGCTTAGGGGGCAAAGCGACTATCTAAGGGGTCAGAGCATCCTTTATGATACCTTCTTAAATGAAGTTCATTTCTTAGATGAAATACATGCGATTACTTGTCCAACACTCGTGATTGTTGGGTTGCAAGACACGCTTAAGCCTCCTAGTGCTTCACTAGCGATTCATAGGCAGATTAAAAACTCTGAGTATATCTCTTTTGATGAGTGTGGTCATGTGACGATCTTTGAGAAGGAGCATGAACTCAAAACATGTCTGTTAGGTTTTATTGTTAAGATTGAGTTAAGATAGGAATTTACTAAAATTCCTGAGAGTGTAGACAAAGTCTACTAAGGTAGGCTTTTCTTTTTGGGTTTTACAATTTGTTAAAAATGAGTATAATAAGACATGTATTCGAAAATAAGACATAGTACTACTGAGCCTTTAGCCTAGAGAGAGATTGGTCGCTGAAAAATCTTGTAAAGCAGGTAGGAATTCACCTTATTGAAGAAGTTAATCACTTCCGTCTCATGTGCGTTAAACATAAGAGAAGCATCAAGTAGGATGGTACCATGACGATTTCGTCATTCCTGTGGCCATCTTTTTTTATTTTATGGAGGATTTATGCAAGATTTTGATGTCATACGACAAGAAGCTCAAGCCGCAATTTCAAGCGCTTCATCTGTCTTGTCACTTAAAGAAGTGTACAATACCTATCTTTCTAAAAAAGGGAAAGTCTCCTCACTAATGTCAAAAATGAGAGAACTCTCCCCAGAAGAAAAACCAGTCTATGGACAAAAAGTAAATGACTTAAAAACTGAGATAGAACAATTGTATAAAGACAAACAAGCTCAACTAGAACTTGTTGAACTTAATCAAAAACTAGAATCAGAAAAAATTGACATAACCTTACCAGGCGTCGATTTTGAAGCTGGACAAAAACACCCATTAATGATTGTTCAAAGAGAAATTGAACAAATCTTCATGGAAATGGGCTATAGCGTTTTAGAAGGAGATGAAGTAGAACTTGATCTATATAACTTTGAAAGAGCTAATATTCCTAAAGATCACCCAGCACGAGATATGCAAGATACCTTCTATATTTCAGAAGAATTATTATTAAGAACCCATACAACCGCCATTCAAATGCGCGCTCTTGAAGCCGCCCATGGTCAAGTTCCAATAAAATTAATCTGTCCAGGGAAGGTTTATCGTAAAGATGATGACGATGCGACTCACTCTCATCAATTTAATCAAATTGAAGGATTAGTCGTAGGTCATGGAGTAACTTTAGCCGATTTAAAAGGAACCTTAGAACTCTTAGCCAAACGGATGTTTGGTCAAGACCGTACCATTCGCTTTAGACCATCCTACTTCCAATTCACTGAACCAAGTGTTGAAGTCGATGTGTCTTGTCATATCTGTAATCAAGCAGGCTGCTCTGTCTGTAAAGGCACCGGTTATATTGAAGTCTTAGGAGCCGGTATGGTCCACCCAGCCGTCTTAAAGATGGCCGGTTTTGAAGACACAAGCCTAAGTGGTTTTGCCTTTGGTGTCGGCTTAGAGCGTGTCGCAATGCTTAAATATGGTATTGATGATATCCGTTCGTTTTACACCAATGATGTCCGTTTCTTAAAACAATTTGAAAGGTTTGAATAAATATGAAAATTAGTCGTCGTTGGCTCGATCAACTCGTCGATGTTTCCGATATTGAAACAACTGTCCTAGCAGACACGCTAACAGGTGCAGGACACGAAGTTGAATCAATAGAGCCACTAGTCATCGGAAATAATTTAGTCATAGGACATATCTTAGAATGTGTCGACCACCCAGACTCAGACCACCTTCATGTCTGTCAAGTCGATGTAGGGGAACAAACCCTACAAATCGTCTGTGGTGCACCCAATGTCGCCCAAGGCCAAAAGGTCATTGTGGCTAAAGTTGGTGCTCAATTAGAAGGCTTAAAAATCAAAGAATCAACCATTCGTGGTGTAGAAAGCTTTGGAATGATCTGTTCCTTAAAAGAACTTGCCTTAGATGAAAAATTCATTCCAGAAACATCTCTAACAGGCATTGAAGTCTTAGGCGATGATGCCATTGTTGGTGATGATCCCATCGCTTATTTAGGATTAGACGATGAAATCCTAGACATTAAACAAACAGTGAATAGAAGTGATTTCTTATCTATGGATGCCATCGCCAGTGAAGTAGCTGGTCTATTTAAGCGTGATTTACTCATCAAACAAATTGAACTTGATACAGAGGCAGGTCAACCAACTCAATTTAAAGTGGAAAGTCAAACAGACAATTGTCCATTGTTTTGGGCAAAAGTTGTACGTAATGTCAAAATTCAGGAATCACCAACCTGGATTAAACGAGCACTAAGAGGCTCTGGTATGCACCCAATCAATAACTTAGTGGATATCTCAAACTTAGTTATGTTAGAGACCGGTCAACCAAATCATTTTTATGATTATCGTTTCTTTAAACAACCAGAAATTACAGTCATTGATAATTACTCTGGAACTCAACTGGCCCTAGATGGGGAAGAGTATGAGCTTAAAGAAGGGGACACAATTATCTCAAGTGCAGGTGAGCCAATCGGAATTGGGGGCGTCAAAGGATTAGGAAACTCAATGATTCAACCTGATACCAACAGTATCGTTATTGAAATTGCCTCCTTTGATTCAGTCGCCATTCGTGAAACATCTCGACGTTTAGGATTAATCACTGACGCCAGTTTACGATATTCAAAACCAATGGATCCTCTTGCCCCACAAAAAGCACTCAAGAAAATTCTTCATTACTTAAAACTTTATGCTGGGGTTACGGATGCTGATTTAGAAACAACGGTCAAATATGATGTGACACCAAAATATGTGCCACATTCTGTTTCCGTTTCTATGGAAGAAATCAACAGTTTATTAGGAACCGATATTGAGATTGAACAAGTAATCGATGTCTTTAAACGCTTAGACCTTAACCCAACTATTATTGGTGATCGAATCAGTTGTCAGATTCCAAGTGTACGACGTGATTTATGGATTAAAGAAGATTTAATTGAAGAAGTTATTCGTGTTTTAGGTTATGAGCTTATTGAATCAACCTACCCACATTTAGAATTAACTCAAGATGCACCATATACCCACGCTCAACAAATTATTCGAGATATTGAAGAGAAGGCCGTCTCGCTTAATCTTAATCAAGTGATGACCTATACACTGGTTGATAAAGACAAAATCAAAGGACAAGACCCAATTGAGTTACTCTCTCCATTATCTGAAAATAGACAATACATTCGAGATCAACTCAGCCCATCCTTACTGGATACACTACAATACAATTTAGATCGTAAGAATCTTAATCAATCCTATTTTGAAGTGTCACAAGTCTACACAAAAGAGTCTTCCAATTGGCATTTAGGCATTATTGGATCGGGTCAATTAAGAATTGAGAACTGGCAAAAACAAAAATTAAACTGTGATTTTTATACTATTAAAGGCTTAGTCCAAGAGCTATTAGTCTCACTCGGTATTAATCTCAACCGTTTAGCCTATAAAGAAGTTAAGGATTCATCATTCTATCATCCTTATCAATCTGCGACACTCTTACTAGACAATAAAGAGATTGGATCTTTAGGGGTCATCCATCCTGCTTTAGGCATTAAAAATGGCATGCTAGCAGAAGTGAACTTAGAACCTGTCTTTAGTGCCAAAAAAGCTAAAACTAAATTTAGTTTAATTAATAAGTATCCAACCATTAAACGAGATCTAGCCTTATGGGTCCCAATGGAAGTCAACCATGAGACCTTAGTGAAGACCATTAAAAAAGCTGGTAAGCCATATTTAACTGATGTTAAAGTGTTTGACTTATTCATGAAAGATGATCAAAAATCAATGGCCTATACACTCTCATTTAGTTCAAATGAAAAGACCTTAGAAGATAAAGAGGTCAATCAGGCTATTGATGAAATAATGAAAGCGCTAAATGCTCACAATGCTATTTTAAGAACGAGCTAACTGTGTTAAACTGATAACAAATAAGTCAAGGAGGGTTTTTCGATGAGTATTCGTTATTTGGATACACCAATTCGATATTTACGCAATGAAGTCTTTAAAGCTATCACATCAGCAGCTTTTGATGAGTGGAGTAGTGACCAAATCAATCATATTCCATTTGTTATTATAGAAGGGGACTTCCCAACCTATCGTGAATCGGTGACCCGTGAACGTCAAATTATCTCTGAAAGAGTTCGGTTAGCCCTAGGCTTAGACCTTTGGGAGATTGATGTCCTCAATGGTCATTCTCATGATTTTGATTTAGAGTTATTAAAAGAACATAAACTTCCCTCACAAGCCCTTCGAGTCATTCCAAGTGCCTGTGAATCCTGTGAAGAAAAGTCCTATTTTGTTAGTAATACCTGTCATGGTTGTTTAGCGCATCCATGTATTTCAGTCTGTCCAGTTCATGCGACTTCATTACAAAATGGACTTAGTTTTATAGACCAAAATGCCTGTATTAAATGTGGGAAATGTTTTGATGTCTGTCCCTATGGATCAATCATTAAAAACGAACGCCCATGTGTGGCAGCCTGTGGAGCTAATGCCTTCACTAAGAACCCAGAGAACGACAAAGCCATTATCATTTCAGATAAATGCGTCGCCTGTGGAATGTGTATGGTCTCTTGTCCATTTGGCGCAATCATGGATAAATCGGAAATCTACCAAGTGGTTAGTAGCTTTAAATCAGAACGTGTTTACGCCATTGTGGCACCAGCCATAGCCGGTCAATTTGGTAATACCGTCAAATATCCACAACTGGTTGCCGGTCTAAAACAATTAGGCTTTAGTGATGTCAAAGAAGTTGCCTTAGGAGCAGATATTACCACTGTGGTAGAGAGTGAAGAATACGTGCATCATGTCTTAGAAGGGGATCAACCATTCTTGGCAACCTCTTGTTGTCCAGCCTGGTCTAAATTTGCTAAGAGAGAACTTAAAGAATTAAAACATTGTGTCTCTGAATCCAGTTCCCCAATGATTGAAACAGCCAAAGTCATAAAACGAGAAGATCCACATGCCCGAATTGTCTTTATTGGTCCTTGTTCGGCCAAAAAACAAGAAGTAGCAGAACCTAAGATGGCAGGATGGGTTGATTATGTCTTAACCTTTGAAGAAATCAACTCCATGTTTATTGCTAGAAACATTGTCCTTAGTGACATTGAAGCCCAAGAATTAGAGGATGATGCCTCTAAAGATGGGCGTGGATTTGCCGTCAGTGGTGGGGTCTTAGCTGCAATCGATCACATTATGAATGAAAAATACCCAGATTATACCTTTAATACCGATCGTGCTGAAAACTTAGCAGAATGTCGAAAATTATTGTTACAAGCGAAATTTGGGAAACGAAATAAATATATTATTGAAGGAATGGCCTGTCCTGGAGGTTGTGTCGGAGGTGCTGGAACCCTGGTTAACCAAAACAAATCTCATATGAAGGTCAAAGAGTTTGCGGGTCAATCGTCAATGGACTCCGCCACTCAGGTTTATGATAAAGTATATAAGTAATTATGATTAATGTCCTAAAAGGTTTTATTATTGCGGTAAGCATGTTAGTTCCAGGGGTCTCAGGTGCGACGATGATGATGACACTACGTGTCTATAATCAATCCCTTGAGTTTTTAACTGGACTAACAAAAGGTGTCTTACTCCATAAGAAAATGATGCTCCATTTAACGATTGGAGCACTTTTAGGCTTATTAGGCTTCTCTCAAGTGATGTTATGGTTACTAAGTCAATATGATTTTTGGTTACGATACTTTTTCTTAGGCTCAATCTTAGTTGGGTTAATCATACTCTTTAAACAAATCCCTAAGGATAAACTTAAGATTCATCATCTAAGTTATCTTCTTATTGGACTGGTTATCGCATTAGGCTTAGAACAACTCGAGACAACAGCTTTAGTCAAAAGCAATCCAGATATCTTACTGGTTATCTTAGGTGGGATTGGGATTGCGGTAGCGTTGATTTTACCAGGGATCTCAACCAGTTTTGTATTATTAACCTTAGGATTATATGAGCCAGTTTTAAGTGCGCTGACCACCTTTAATATTCAGTTTATGGCTATATTAGTATTAGGTATTTTAATTGGGGTCTTATTAACGGCCAAGATACTGGTTTATTTATTAAACACCCATCCTGTTGGGACTACCATTTTAATCGCTGGTTTTGTGATTGGATCACTTTGGGAAGTATTCCCAGGTTTACCAGAGTCACAAAATAATTGGTTAGTCTTGGTGATGGTCTTAGCAGGAGCATTATTAATGAAGTTGTTAGAAACATTAAGTTTTCATTTTGAAACAAAACAATGATAAAATAAGAAGGAAAGTTAGGAGAAATTATGGGAAGACATTTTGAAGTGCGCGCCGCGTCCATGGCGAAAACTGCTGCGGCCAAAACAAAAATATATTCAAGATACGGGAAGGAAATTTATTTAGCGGCTAAAAATGGTGTGCCTGACCCTGAAATGAACGATGTTCTTAGACGAGTGATTGCTCAAGCGAAGAGTAATCAAGTGCCTGCCGATGTAATTAATCGTGCCATTGATAAAGCCAAAGGTGGGACGGGAGAAAACTATGAGTCCGCACGCTATGAAGGCTTTGGTCCGGGTGCTGCGACCATCATTATTGATTGTCTAACGGATAACCTTAACCGTTCATTAGCTGATATTCGTACTGCCTTTAATAGAACACACTTAAAACTGGGGGCAGCGGGCTCTGTCTCTTTTGCTTATGATAATGTAGGTCTGTTTGTATTTGATGCAGAAATGGATGAGGAAACACTCTTAGAGTCACTTTTAGAAGCAGAAATTGATGTGATTGAACTTGAAAAAGATGAGAACACCTTTGAGATGCAAGTGCCTATTAATCAGTTTCATGAGACAAAAGAACAATTAGATACTATTTTAGGGGAAGATCAAGAATATAAAGTCTTTGAGATTACAATGTTAGCCCAAGAAATGGTTGAATTAGAAAATCAAGAAGACAAAGACACCTTTAATAAATTAATTACGATGTTAGAAGATGTGGATGATGTTCAAAACATTTACCACAATGTGAGTAATCTTGACTGATTTAAAATTTGTCACTCAGGGAAAGAGTGATGATGTCATGCTCTTTGGTCATAAGATTTGTGAGCTTGATTGGTTGTATTTAGGAAAAGAGATTGAAGTATATGATGCTGGCCAAAAAAAGAACCTGATGCTCAGCATCTATCAGGTTGAAATAAATGGCGGGTATTATGTGTTTGGTGCCAATGAAATTGCCGATAATGAATGGGTCTTTTATACCCAACAAAATTAGGAAGGAATACCAATATGGATGAACAAGATCTTCATGAATTAGCCTTAGCCTATTGCGAAGTGTATTTCCAAGGGTCAAAACCAAGTCCTAAGTCTTATTTCAAAGTGTATTTAAAGGCGATTAATGTCTTTGAGAAACAAATTGAAAAGGCAAGTTTAAGAGTTCATGATGAAACCTTAGAATCGATTAAACAGAATCTTGATTCATTGGAAGAATAATCATTTTAGAAATCTCCTGTTGAAGGAGATTTTTTTCTTGGCTAAACAGTTGATAAATCTGGGTCGCATTAAGTTCGGGTTCAATTTGAACACGACTAAAATCACTAATCTTAGTTCCAATTTCACGATCTTTTAAATAACCTAAAGCCTTTTCTTTAACGCCTAAGATGCGTACTTTATCATTCTTAAAGTTTTCAACCAGCTCTTTTGAGTGATTTAAAAGAATATGCATACAGATTCGACTTATTCGACTTTTAGAATAACGACGTGAGGTACTGGCTTCTAAGAATCCTTCAAAATCATCAAAATTCTCTGCGTTTTTCTTAAGATGATTTTGAATCCCTTCAGAGACTAAAAAGATGTTTTCTAAATCTTTTGACGGACTACTAAGTAATTTATAGCGGAGTAGTTCATACATTTTGGCACTATCACTGATTTGAGATAAATCTGTTAACGATTGTTTAGAGTAGAGCGGGTCGTTGAGATTTTTTCGAATATCATGGGCGCTTAAAAAACCTTCAATATTGTTGTTATCAAAATAATGATTGGTCCGTCCAATACTGAGTGGTGTAATGGTCGTTTCTTTAATCGCTCTTAAATAGGCCATGGCCAAGATATCATTTGGATAATGTTGAGTGTCATCTAAGGCGATGGCCCTTTGATAAGATTCTCCTTGGGCTAAACGCTCTTTTAAACGCTCTAAATTGACGGGTAAGTCTGAGAGCTGAGTTAAAATTTCAATATCATTACTTTCAGAGCCAAATACAATGGAGTCGACGCCCATCTTATCTAATATCTTGACGGACTCTCTACCAAAGATATCTGCTGCTTGTAGAGCATAGATGGTGGGTAGTTCACAGACAATGTCCACACCATGGTTGAGGGCTGCTTCAACTCGTTTAAATTTTGAGATAATGGCTGGTTCTCCGCGTTGAACAAAGTGAGGGGACATAACCCCAATGATTAAATCTGCTTTTGATTTAAGACGAGCTTGTTGGATATGATACTGATGTCCTAAGTGCATCGGATTATACTCGATGATGATTCCACAACTTTTCATGAGTCAAGTTTATCATGTTTAGTCTAAATTATCACTTTAACCTTGACAGTTGTTGATTAACTTTTTACACTTTAGACATGGAACATCATTTTGAGTTACGTCAATCCATTCATGACCCAATACTACATGGCACCATCTATCAACCTGATAGTGTTTTTAATGTCATTTTATTTATTCATGATGTGAATGAATCACGCTTTCGCTATGAACCTTTAGCACGATACTTTAACCAACGCCATATGACGTTTGTGACCTATGATTTAAGGGGACACCATAAATCATTGATCAAGAATCAAAAAGGTCATTTTGGTGATGATGGGGGTGCTTCTCGCTTATTACAAGATGTGATTGATGTGACCCAGTATATTAAAGAACAATATCCACATGCTAAGATTTTGTTGATGGGACAGGGGATTGGTGCTTATTTGGCGATGCTAGCTTTTGACTATAACCCACATTGGTATAGTCAATTGATTTTAGTCAACCCAAATTCTTTGCCTCGTTTTCATAAAGTCAAATTGGCTTTGTTGAATCTGATGACTTATCGTCAACCATCGATGGTTAAACCTCATTTAAATAAATGGATGGGTGTGACGATTGATTCAAAAGAATCAAAACAACGATATTCCTTTTTATCTCATAATCCCAAGATTATCAGTGAGTATATCCATGATCCTTTTTGTGGTTATCAACTTTCTGGACGGGCTATTCGCGATGTGATTGAGATTATGGATGTGGCGTCTAAGACAAAGATCGAAGCGGCTGAGAAAGAAATTATGATCTCGATTTTAGGGGGTAAGGATGATCCGCTCACTTACTATGGTCGAGATTTAGTGGCGATTAAAAGACGGTTTATTGAATCAGGCTATGGTTTAGTGACACTTAATGTCTTTGATAAGATTAAACATGATCTGTTATTAGAGATTGAGTCTCAACCCCATATAAGTCAATTATTTGAAAAGATTTGTTATAACCAACTATAGGAGGAAGCATATGAAACCACATGAGCCCGAATTCCAACAAGCGATTGATGAAGTCTTTCGTTCGATCAAACCCTTATTAGATCAACATCCTGAAATCCAAGAGAGTGGGATATTAGAGCGGATTGTTGTACCAGATCGTTGTTTTATTTTCAGGGTCACCTGGATGGATGATAATGGACGAAGACAGGTCAATACAGGCTATCGTGTCCAATTTAATAATGCCCTTGGCGTCTATAAGGGTGGGACGCGTTTTACGCCGAATTTAAATCTGAGTATCGTTAAGTTTTTAGCCTTTGAACAAACCTTTAAGAATGCGCTCACTAATTTAGGAATGGGTGGTGCCAAGGGTGGTGCTGACTTTGATCCTAAGGGCAAGAGTGATGGTGAGATTCAACGATTCTGCCAAGCTTATATGAATGAACTGTATAAATACATTGGACCAACCTCAGATGTCCCAGGAGGGGATATGGGTGTGGGTGCCCGTGAGATTGGTTATATGGTGGGTCAGTATAAACAACTTAGTGGTTCAGCTGAGTCGATCTTTACTGGTAAACCTTTATTATCGGGTGGATCTTTATTAAGGCCTGAGGCAACCGGTTATGGTTTATTGTATTTTGTAGAGCGCTGTTTAATGGACCATGATGAAACCTTTGAAAATAAGAATGTATTGGTCTCTGGCGCTGGTAATGTGGGGATTCATGCGGCCGAAAAAGCAGAGGCACTTGGTTGTAAAGTGATTGGAATTAGTGATAAAGAGGGGACTTTAATTGATCGTAGTGGTCTAGATATTAATCATTTAAAGAAAGTGAATATCTTAAAACGTTTACCACTTGAAGATTATTTAGAGACTCATCAAGACGCAACGTATATTCCTGATAGTAAACGACTTTATCAAGAGCCTTGTGACATCATGTTATTTTGTGCCACAGAAAATGAAGCCGATGTAGAGGATGTTAAAGCGTTAATTGATAATGGTTGTAAGTTAATGGCTGAGGGGGCGAATATGCCTTTGACCAATGAAGCGTTAGCTTATGTGCATGAGAAAAAAGTGATTCATTTACCAGGTAAGGCGGCGAATGCTGGTGGGGTGGCGACCTCATTAATGGAGATGAGTCAGAATGCGACTTTTATGCCTTGGCCTAAGGGTGATGTTGATAATCAATTACGACATGTCATGATGAACATTTATGATGAAGTGTCTAAGGCGGCCCAGGAGTTTGGTGATCCACATAATTATGATATGGGGGCTAATATTGCCTCCTTTAGACGGGTTATCCAGGCGATGCAACAACAAGGAATCTAAAATAAAAACAACCTGCTTAGTGAGCAGGTTGTTC
>CAYFSJ010000029.1:0-13454 GCA_964345765.1 uncultured Erysipelothrix sp. | reverse complement strand
GCACTTTTACGGTGAAAATAGCTCTCTGAGTCAAGATAACAAGTTGCCAGGTAAAGAGAAAAGAGACTCATATGAGTCTCTTTTTTAGATAGTTGAGGTTAGTATGGAAAAAGTCATAAAAACAAACTCAAGAGAAGAAACACAAGCACTGGCTTATAAGTTAGGTGCTTCTTTAAATAAAGGCATCACTATCTTATTAATCGGTGACTTAGGAGCAGGAAAAACAACTTTTGTTCAAGGTTTAGCCAAAGGTTTGGATGTACAATCAAAAGTGAATAGTCCAACTTTTGTTATTATGAAAGAGTATCAAGGAAGAATCCCATTAATCCATATTGATGCTTATCGCTTAGAAGGGATTGACCAAGACTTAGGCTTTGATGATTATTCAGAAGATGAAGTCGTTAAAGTCATCGAATGGCCACAATACCTAATTGACAATCTTCAAGATTTTAATACAATCAAGTTTGAGCGACTTGATGAAAACACCAGAACATTAACCTTCAACTTTAAGGATGAGATCACATTATGATAACGTTATTATTAGACACGGCCTACTTAGGCTTAAACATAGGGATTGTTAAGGATAATCAACTAATTGAGAAAACGGAGATTATCGCCCAAAGAAAACAATCTGAATTAACATTACCCATGTTAGCTCAATTATTTGAGAAACATGATTTAAAACCTTTAGAGATAAATCAAATTGTTATCACAGAAGGACCAGGTAGTTTTACAGGCTTAAGAATTGCGATGACCATCGCCAAAGTTATCTGCTCTTTGACCGATTGTCAGTTGTATACGATCAATACTTTATTAGCGTATGTTCATCCAACGATTAACGATGGCCTAGCCATTATGGATGCTCGCTCTAAACGAGCCTATGTTGGTAAAGTAAGTTATGGTCAATTTATTGAAGAGCCAACAACCCTTCCTTTAGATCAAATTCAAATCAATCATGAAACTGTTTTTGGTGATGGACAATTAATTGGTATCAAAGCTGAACCTTTTAGTATCATTGAGAATATGTTAGCCCATCAAGCTAATTGGAAATTAGTAGATGATGTTGATGCATTAGTACCTCTTTATTTAAAAGAGAATCAAGATTATGGCCATTAATTATTCATCGCTATTAGTCAGTGATTTAGATCAAATCATGACTTTAGAACCCCTTTTATTTGATCATCCATTTAGTAGAGTAGCCTATCATTATGAAATTTCGCATAATCCATTAGCTCATTATTATAAACTCTCTTTAGAAGATGAGATTATTGGTTATGGTGGCATTCAAACGATTTTAGATGAAGCTCATTTAATGACCATTGGTATTAAGAAAGCTTATCAGAAGCAAGGTTTAGGTAAGATTCTTTTAAGACAATTAATTAAAGAAGCTAAGGAATTAGGATGTCAGTGTATGATTTTAGAGGTTAATGTTAATAATCATGGAGCCCTTCATCTATATCAAGATATGGGCTTTAAGACAACTCGGACTCGCCCGCATTATTATGGAAAAGATAATGCTTATGAAATGCGCTTAGATTGGAGCGAACAACAATGAAAGATTTAATCGTTTTGGCCATTGAAACAAGTTGTGATGAAACAGCCGTGGCCATCATCAAAAATGAAAATGAAGTATTGGCCAATGTGCTTTACTCACAAATTAAAGAGCATCAACAATTTGGTGGGGTTTTACCTGAAGTCGCAAGTCGTTTACATGTAGAAAAAATTACATTGATTTTAAAACAAGCCTTAAAAGATGCCAAACTTACAATGGATGAGATTGATGCGATTGGCGTTACTTATGGACCAGGCTTAATTGGCTCCCTTCATGTTGGACTTCAAGCGGCTAAAACTCTAGCATGGCTTTATGATAAACCACTGATTGGTGTTCATCATATTATGGGTCATATTTATGCGAATTTACTCGTCGATGAGATTCAATATCCTGCGCTGGCCTTAGTGGTTAGTGGGGGTCATAGTGAACTTATTTGGATGGAAAAGGAACATGAGTTTGAAATAATTGCTGAAACTGCCGATGATGCCATTGGCGAAGCCTATGATAAAGTCGCAAGACTAATGGGTGTTGGTTATCCTGGGGGTCCAATCTTAGATAAGATGGCTAAAGAGGGGAAAGAACATTATCAATTATCGAAAGTCAATCCAGCTCATGAGGATGAATTTTCTTTCTCAGGTTTAAAATCATCGGTGATTCAATTGATGGATCGTGAGAAAAAGGCGAATAGACCGATTAATAACAATGATGTGGCTTATGCGTTTCAAGAAAGAGCATTGGGTCAATTAATTGATAAAACCAAGGGAATGATTGAATTAAGAGCCCCTAAACATGTTTTATTGGCAGGGGGAGTTGCGGCTAATTCTCGCTTAAGAGAGATGATTACCCAGCTTGTTAATCAGTATCCTGAGGTTAAGTTAACAATTCCACCTATGTGGTGTTGTACGGATAATGCCGCAATGATTGGTGTGGCTGCTTCGATTAATTATCGCTACCATTTATTTAGCGAATTGGACTTGGGGGCAAAATCAACTAGTGAATTTAAAGTATAATTGTACACAAACTATAAATGTTTGTGATATACTTAACGAAAAGAATGAGAGGGTTGATTATGAATAACCAAAATAAAAAGATTTCTGTACCAAAAGCAACCTTGAAACGCTATCCTGTTTATCTTAAAGCATTACGTAAACTTCAATCTCAAGGCGTTGATCGTATTTTATCGAAAGAATTATCAGAATATACTGATATTCAAGCAACTACGATTCGTCGTGATTTTAGCTTTATCGGTTCATTAGGGAAACAAGGTTATGGTTATGATGTTAATCATGTAATTAGTGTTTTTGATGATTTATTAGGAACAAATTATGAAGAAGAACTGATTATGGTCGGTGTTGGTAACTTAGGTAAGGCACTCCTTAACTATAATCGTTGGGGCAGTGTTGTGGGTGAAATTGTCTGTGGATTTGATAGTGATCGCCAAAAGACAGGTTTAATTAATGATGTTCCTGTATATCACATTAGTGAGTTAAAGGAAAAATTACCGAAGAATTGTCGTGTGGCAATTGTGACAGTTCCAGAAAATGTTCAAGATACCGTTGATCTATTAGTGGATGCAGGTATTAAGGGAATTATCGATTTCTCACATGAACATGTGATGGCACCTAAAGGTGTTATTATTAAACAAGTGGATGTCGTTTCGGCTATCCAAGAATTAGTTTTTCAATCAAACAATATAGATTAGGAGCGTAATAACGATGAGTCAGTATGTCAGTGTTAGAGAATTATATGAATTAAGTCTATCGCCACAAGAAATGGAATTAGATTCTTTAGATATGATTGAGGTGCAAGGTTGGGTTCGTACCAATCGTCATAACAATAATATTGGATTTATAGAATTAAATGATGGAACTTATTTCAGAAATATTCAGTGTGTGTATGAGAAAAGTTTAGAGAATTTCGAAGAAATCGCTAAATATAACACCGGTACTGCCTTATCTGTTATCGGCCAATTTAAATTAACTCCAGATTCAAAACAACCGTTTGAATTAGTGGTTAGTGATGTCGTTTTGGAGGGAACTTGTGATTCAAGTTATCCACTTCAAAAGAAACGTCATGGTTATGAATACTTAAGAGAGATTGCTCATTTACGTCCACGTACAAATACCTTTATGGCTGTCTTTAGAGTGCGTTCGGTGTTATCGATGGCAATCCATGAGTTTTTCCAAAACCAAGGATTTGTTTATGTACACTCACCAATTATCACAGGCAATGATGCGGAAGGGGCTGGTGAAGTGTTCACTGTAACTACGCGTAAAGATGGCAATTATGAGAAAGATTTCTTTGGGAAACATGCCTCTTTGACGGTCTCTGGTCAATTACATGCTGAAGCGTTTGCGATGGCATTTAGAGATGTCTATACTTTTGGTCCTACTTTTAGAGCTGAAAATTCAAATACTTCACGTCATGCTAGTGAATTCTGGATGGTAGAACCTGAAATTGCGTTTGCTGATTTAGACGATGTCATGAACTTAATTGAAGATTTAGTTAAGTATTGTATTGAGTATGTTTTAGAAAATGCGCCTGAAGAAATGAAGTTCTTTAATGAACGTATTGATAAAGATTTATTAGAACGTCTAAATGCGTTGGTCAATTCTGAATTTAAGAAAATGACGTATACAGAAGCCATTGAAATTTTAGAGAAGGCAGATGTTGATTTTGAATATCCTGTTAAATGGGGTGTTGATATCCAATCAGAACATGAGCGTTACTTATGTGAGAAGGTTGTTAAAGGACCATTATTCTTAACAGATTATCCTAAGGATATTAAAGCATTCTATATGCGTGTTAATGATGATAACAAAACAGTGGCGGCTTGTGATCTATTAGTTCCACATGTTGGGGAACTTGTGGGTGGCTCACAACGTGAAGAACGTTTAGATTTATTAGAAAAACGTTTAGAAGAAATGAATATTGATCCAGCTGAATTAGACTGGTATCTTGATTTGCGTCGCTATGGTGGCGTGAAACATGGTGGCTTTGGGATTGGGTTTGAGCGTTTCTTAATGTATATTACTTCGACTCAAAACATTCGTGATTCAATTCCGTTTGCGAGAACACCACGAAATTTAGAATTTTAAGGAGTGACTACTTTGGTTTCTATTTCACCAAAATATTTACCACCACATATCGATAATAAAAAACACAAGCAGAAGCGTCTTCTTCTTGTTGTTTTTTTATTGGTTGTCGCTTTAATTATGATGTCAATTTGGATTCTTTTTAATCAAGAAGAGGACGTCATTGAGGAAGTGTATCCAACTTATCAAGTCTGTGATTATGAACCAAAACAACAAGATACGTATTTTAAAGAGCGCGATCAATTAGGGATGCAGGCATTTAGTGATTATTTATTTTATGGAGAGAGCTTCTCTATTTATCAAAATAAATATGATCAAGATATTCAAGATCCGTTTGTTGGACAAACACTCCAATTTAGAAATGTTTGTACCAATACCATACATTCATTTTTGATGAGTGATTATTTAGATAATAATGTCCCAATTTATGAATTACCAGTGGGTTTCTATGAGGTGGTCATTCAGAGTAATTTGGATGGATTTAGATTGGTTTATCCTGATCCAATTGATGAAAAATTCTATACGGTTACGCGTGATAACAAACGATTAGAAGTTCATTTAATGGCTGATCGAATGTTATTTACCGATGTTTATAACCAAGAACCACTACTTCAGGATAATGAACTATATGTTGAAATTAAAGAAGTCGATGTCAATGAGAATATTGTTGATGTTGTTTTAGACCCAGCTTATAATCATGCTGATTTTGGTCCGTTGAACAAAGGGGCAGAATTAAACGGTTTTGTTGGCTCAGATGAAACGTATCGATTTGTACAGGATGTTAAAAAGATATTAGAAGATCATGGATTGGTGGTTGGTTTAACTAGACCAAATTCAGAGTTAACCGTTAATACGTATGGGGATACGGGTCGAGTTCATGCCGCTATGAGCAATAAAGCCAAAATCATGGTTGAGTTTTATTTTGAGAGTGTTGAGGATCGAAATCTTCAAGGTACAAGTGTTTACGGTTCTAACTATGCCTCGCTTAATTTTCAAGAAATATTAATTAGAGAGTTTGATCGATTAAATCTTCCTATCTTTATTGGTTCAAGAAATCAATATGGGGTTTTTCATACACCATTTCTAAGAGAGATGGATCAACATAATTTAATTCGTGAATCAGGTGGTCTAGCATTAGGTGCAGGTGATTTTTCAGATCGTTCACAAACACTCAATAAATTTGCGATTGGCAATCGATATGGTGTCCATACGGTTTCGGTTAATCTTTTAATGACGAGTAATCCTAACTTTTTAGAGCTTTATCAGAATAATTATGACCAAATGGTTCAGGCGAGTGCCCAAGGTATTTTGAAATATTTGAGGATTAAACCATGATATTAAATCTAAGTCAAATTGATAAATCGTTTGGTGCTCAACAAGTCTTTGAGAATCTTCAGTTTGAAATTAAGGGTAAGGAAAAAATATCGTTAGTAGGTCGAAACGGATCGGGAAAAACGACTTTAATGAATATTATTTCTGGATTAGAACCTATTGATAAAGGCTTTTATCATAAGAAACAAAATCTAAGCATTGGTTATTTACAACAGATGGCTTTTGAGGATGAGGAGTTAACTTTAGATCAAGAACTTGAGAAAGTTTTTGTAGAAATAAAAGAATTGGAAGAGGAAATTAATCAAACGACTCAACTGCTTAAAGAACAAAGCGATGAGAAACTCCTTAATAAGCTATCAAACTTACAACAACGTTATGAAATGATGGATGGTTATACTTATGAGAGTGAGAAATTAAGTTTATTAACCTCGTTTGGTTTTTCTAAAGAGGATTTATCTCGTAAAATCCATACTTTTTCTGGTGGTCAAAAAACACGGCTTGGTTTTGTGAAGATGTTTTTAAGCAAACCAGATGTCTTATTGTTGGATGAGCCGACTAACCATCTTGATATTTCAACGATTGAATGGTTAGAGAATTACTTAAAAGCTTATCCATCAGCAATTGTTTTAACATCCCATGATCGTCTCTTTTTAGATAGAGTTTGTGATACGGTTGTGGAGTTATCGAATCAGCAGGCAACCCGATATAAGGGCAATTACAGTTCTTATTTAGCACAACGTGAAGTGGCGATGGCGAAACAAGAACAACTCTATCAATATCAACAAAAAGAGATTGATCGTTTGGAAACATTGATTGAAAAATTTCGATATAAAAAGAATAAAGCGGCGTTTGCTAAAAGCAAACAAAAGTATTTGGATCGGATGGATGTGATTGAATCCCCTCAGTCATCTCAAAAGGCATTTAAGGCGCATTTTACTTCTAAGATTCGTGGTGGTAAGAATGTTTTATTGCTTCAAGATTGTGTGGTTGGTTATGATGAACCACTCTTTAAACTGAGTTTAGAGTTAAGAAGACAAATGCGAATGGCTGTGATTGGTGATAATGGGACTGGTAAATCAACCTTATTGAAGTCAATTATTGGTCAGGTTCCTTTCTTAAGTGGTGAGATGTTGTTGGGACATCAAATTGAGATTGGTTATTTTGAACAAAACTTAGACCAATTTGATGAGACTAAAACAGTCTTGGAAGAATTATGGGATGAATATCCTCAACTCAATAAAACAGAGATTAGAACTGTATTGGGAACCTTTTTATTTAGTGGGGATGATGTTTTTAAATCTGTTGCTGTTTTGAGTGGTGGTGAAAAGGTTCGTTTAGCACTTTGTAAACTAATGTTAAAGAAGGCCAATTTCTTAATTTTAGATGAGCCGACCAATCACTTAGATATTGAGAGTAAGGAGGCACTGGAAAAGGCCTTATTAGATTATGATGGAACTATTTTATTTGTGAGTCATGATCGATACTTCATTCAGAAAATCTCAAATTCTATCTTGAAGATTGAAAATAAAGAAGTGATGATTGATGAGCTTGAAGTGAAGAAACTTCTTGAGTCAAAACCACAAAAA
Source organism: uncultured Erysipelothrix sp. (assembly GCA_964345765.1). Lineage (GTDB taxonomy): Bacteria > Bacillota_I > Bacilli_A > Erysipelotrichales > Erysipelotrichaceae > DUUI01. The sequence continues at coordinate 5,889 of CAYFSJ010000029.1, read as the reverse complement.
TTTGAGAAAACAAGTAAGAATAAAGAGGATGATCAGTTATCTGATTATGAATTATCTCAGCTGAAGCGTCGTTTAAAGAAACAATCTGAAAAACTACTTGAAGAAATTGATGAGGCTGAAACTCGTTTAGAAGAATTACGGGATTTCCGTTATGAGCCTGAATTCTATCATGATTTTGAAAAGATGAATCAACTCAACCAAGATATTGATGATGTTCATAATCAGATTGCTCATTTAGTAGAAGAGTGGACAGTTGTTGAAGAAGAACTAGCAGGTCTTGATTAATCATAAAAAAAGAGTGGAAATTGAAGTGAATACTTCCTTTCTACTCTTTTTAATAGAATAATTATTCGCCTTGTTCAAGCGCTAGGGTAACGGTTGTGATATCACAGACTTCAGATGGTCCATAGTATTGAATAGCTCCTGGATATAGGTAGCTTGTTTCAACTGCCCATTCATCTCTCTTTTCTGTAAAGTATTTGAATGGCTTACCATCAAGGTCTACTAGGGCTTTATGGATAACAGGTTTATCTTCACCATGTCTTCTTTCCATGTTCATCATCTTAGTGATTGGCATTCCTCCAGCGACCCAATCTTCGGCTGGTTTTGATAAGTTAGAAACTTTTGAAAGGTATCCATTGTAGCCATATTGAATTAACATAGCTGCATTATAACCTAATGAATAGCAATAGTCTGCATCAAAGTTAGATGGGAAGGCACAGCGTCCTTCATAACCAAAGAAGTGGTGAAGTGGGCTAAATTTCCCTTTATAAGTTCCTTCTTTTCTTCTATTTTCTAATTCTTTATTTACTAATGAAGAGAATAGCTTTTCTGATTCAATTAATGAAACTTGAACGTTTCCATGTGGGTCACGGTCTAAGAATAATTGTTGTTGGATCTCGATAGGTAAGAAATCAAATGTTTTGTATGAATCTTCTGAAAGGTGATCTTCAATATATTCGTGTTTTTCTTCCCAGCCCTCTAGATCATTAAAGTAATCTGCTTTAGAGCCAGCTAGCATATCATTAATTTCGTTGATTAAGGATGACATTTCAGGAATAAATTCAACGACACCTTCAGGAATAACCACGATTCCAAAGTTCATGCCGTTGTTGGCACGCTTTTCGACTGAATCAGCGATATACTCAGCAATGTTAGAGACAGATAGTTTTCTATCAGCGACTTCTTCAGAGACAATACAAATATTTGGTTGAGTTTGTAGAGCACATTCTAAAGCAACGTGAGATGCAGAGCGTCCCATTACCTTAATGAAATGCCAATATTTCTTAGCAGAGTTAGCATCACGGGCGATGTTTCCGATTAATTCAGAATAAGTTTTAGTGGCTGTGTCAAATCCAAATGAAATTTGAATGTCTTCATTTTTTAAGTCACCATCAATTGTTTTAGGACATCCAATGACTTGAACACCTGAATCATGGGAAGCAAAGTATTCAGCTAAGACTGCCGCATTGGTATTTGAATCATCTCCACCAACGATGACAATGGCGTTGATATTGTGCTTTTTAGCAACACTTGCGACAATTTCAAATTGTTCTTCTGTTTCAAGTTTATCTCGTCCTGATCCGATAATATCAAATCCACCGGTATTACGGTATTGATCAATAGTTTCTGAGTCGAAGACTAGATAATCATCTTTAATGAGTCCGATTGGACCGTTTTTAAAGCCATATAATTGATTGTCAGGGTTAATTGCTTTTAGGGCATCGTATAGACCACTAATGACATTGTGGCCGCCTGGTGCTTGTCCACCTGATAAGATCACAGCAACATTTTGAAGTTTATCTACAGATGTGTTTTCACCCATTTCAAAGGTAATTTCTTTTTTACCATATGAATTTGGGAATAGTTCTTTTATTTTTTCGTGATCAGCAACACATTGTGTTTCTAAACCTTCCTTGACACAAATTTTAGAGATACCTTCTCTAAGTGTTTTAGGTAGTTTAGGTTGGTATTTGTATCTTTCTATTTGAAGTGGTGATAGTTTCTTCATGTTTCCTCCTATTTAGTTTGTTTTTTCCCCCATAAGAATAGCATAAATCAACATGAATTTGAACTGTTGATAGCCAATCCAATGCTTAATTAAAATAGTCATAGTGTATAATAGAGGAGTGACTTAAGGTAAAAGTCAATTGAAAGTGAGGAATGATGAGCGACAAAGTAGAAATTATTGAATATCAAGAAAAGTATAAGGATGATTTTAGGGAGATTTCTTATCAGTGGTTAAACAATGAGGGTGTTTTAGAAATGATTGACATCCACATTATTGAAAACTTCAAACAAGTAATCTTAGATGGCGGTCATATGTTTTTTGCCCGCATGGGTAAAGAAATAGTGGGGACTGTCTCACTGATTAAAGTAGATGATGAGACTTTTGAGTTAGCGAAGTTTGGTGTCAAGGAGGATTTTCAAGGAAATCGAATTGGTACAAAGCTGATTGAAAAATGCATTGAGACTGCTAAAGCAGAAGAGGGTGTTAATAAAATTATCCTATCCACATCAAGTAGTTTAGAAGCATCTGTCTATCTTTATCGGAAGATGGGCTTTAAAGAAATTGAAGATAATGATAAATACGCAACAACCGATAAAATGTTTGTTATGAGATTTTAAGAGCGAAAGCTCTTTTTCTTATGGCTAACTAGAAATGAATGGATTAGAATAGTCATGTTAGGAGTTTAAGATTGAAATCTATTAGTTTTTTAATAAAACCAGCCTCATCCATGTGCAATATGCAATGTAAATACTGTTTTTATTATGATGTCTCTAATCATAGAAGTATTTCTAATTATGGTGCAATGAGCGCAAAAACAACTAAATCTTTAATAATGAAAGTTCTAGCTTTAAAAATGGTTGATGAGATTAATTTTGCTTTTCAAGGCGGAGAACCCTTATTAGCTGGTATTGATTATTTCAACTATTTTATTGATACAGTAAACAGATATAAATCAAATCAGAAAATTAATTATTCGTTACAAACAAATGGAACATTAATTAATGAAGAATTTATTGAATTGTTTAAAAAGAATCGATTTTTGATTGGAATTTCATTGGATGGTTTCAAAGAGAATCATGATTATTTTAGAATATTTGATCATCATAAAGGAAGTTACAATCAAATAATGAAAACGATAGAATTACTAAGAAATAATGAAATCGAGTTTAATGTACTAAGTGTTCTAACCTCTCAGTTATCAAAAGAACCTAAAAATTATATGACTTTTACAAAACTAATAAGTTTGAATATATTCAATTAATTCCATGTCTAGCTGATTTAAATCTAGAAGAATTAAACTATGCTCTTAAGCCACAAGAATTTTCTAATTTCTATAAGAGCTTTTTTGATAGTTGGTATAAAGACAACTTCTCAAACAGAAAGATGAGCATCACTTTATTTGATAATTTATTGATGATGATAATGGGTTATTATCCACAGTTATGTGGTATGTTAGGTCAATGTACCCCTCAATTTGTGGTGGAATCAAATGGTGATGTATTTTGTTGTGACTTTTATGTATTGGACAAATACAAAATTGGCAATATCCAGAATGATTCTATTGAATCGATAGCTAAGAGTTCAATTCTAACAAGCTTCATTAACGAACCAAAACAAGTGTGTAATGTTTGTTTGGATTGTCCGTTTGAGAATATATGTCATAAGAATTGTAAGAGAATGAATCATAGCTATTTCACAGAAAATTATTGTGGATATAGAGAGTTTTTAGAATATTCATTCTCTCGTCTCTCTTTATTAGCAAGCACTTATTGAATGTTTGTGAGAATTTCAGATAACTTGTTAAAATACTTCCATAAACTTGATAGCTATACAATTTAAGTTCATAATAATGTTATGAAAAAAGAAATTAGCCTATTAGAAATCTTTTTAACATTCTTAAAAATAAACACCGTAACATTTGGAGGTGGATATACCATCGTACCAGTGATACGGGATGAGTTTATACACAAAAAAGAATTAATCGATGAAGAAGAAATGTTAAACATCGTCACTTTAGCACAATCAGGACCAGGAGCCATGGCCATTAGTTGCTCATTATTAACCGGTTATCGATTAAGAGGATTTAAAGGTGCCATGACAGCCTTAGTCGCTTCTGTCTTACCATGCTTAGTCATCATTACCGTAGTCTTTTATGCCTATGATGCATTTAGTACAAATCCATGGGTTAAAGCAGCTTTAGAAGGGATGGCAGGAGTCATTAGTGCCGCTTTAATTATTACCGTCTACTCAATGGCGAAACAAGCATTAAGAACCCATACATACTTTTCAGCAATCTTATTAATAGGTGCCTTTATCGCGTCCTACATCTTTAATCTTCATACCGCACTAATCATTCTAGTTTTAGCACTAATAGGCTTAATCACCTTTAGTCTATTGGAAGAAAGTGAGGTTAAATAATGAATTTATTAATTAAGTTATATTTAATCTTCTTTCAAATAGGGGCACTCGCATTTGGCGGAGGCTATGCTGTCTTACCATTGATTCAACGCTATATTGTTGAAGAAGAAGGTTGGCTCACAATGATGGAAATGACCGATGTGGTCTCGATCTCTCAAATGACACCAGGTCCTATTGCGATTAACTCAGCCACCTTTGTTGGAACAAAGATTGCGGGATTGCCAGGAGCACTCATCGCAACCTTAGGCTCTGTCACACCTCAGTTTATTATTATGATGGGCTTATCGTATTTTATTTTTAGAGATAAGAAAATTTTATTTTTAGAAAAAATCTTAAAAGGCTTAAGACCAGGAATTGTCGGGTTGATTGCGATTGCGGCTATTTCAATGTTTACGTCATCTATTTGGCCAGAAGGACACTTTAGTCTATTAGCAACCATCACCTTTATTATTGGCTTTGGTCTAAAATGGTTTAAGAACATGGACTTAATCACTTTAATACTAATAGGTGCAGGGATTGGCTTGCTCAGTAATTTAATATTATGACGTTAGTATTTATGGGTAAAAAGATTACTAATTTGAGAGTGTATATGTCCTTAGAGTTTGTACTATGATTCGTAAAATAACTTACTTAGTCTTAGGAACCCTCTCATTAGTCATAGGGATTATCGCTTTTGTGATGCCACTCTTACCATCGTTTCCATTTCTATTAATTACTTTCATCCTTTATTCCAAAAGTTCAGATCGAGTTTATCAGTGGTTTATTGGGACACAACTTTATAAACAAAATCTACAGAGTTATCTAAATGGTCAGGGTCTGACTAAAGGGTCAAAGATTAGAATCATGATCACCATCACAATCTTTATGTTAATAGGAGCTTATTTTTCTAGAAAAATAAAGTGGATATTAGTTCTCTTGTTTATTATCTGGGTCTTTCACTTATTGTTATTTACCTTTAAGATTAAGACTAAAGTTAAATAAAGAGGTTAAATTCCTCTTTTTTTATTGACACAACTAAAATCTTGCAATACAATATACTTGTACCTTGCAAAACAAGATAGGAGGTTTTATGATACCAACTCAAATGCTAAAGGGAATCTTGGAAGGCTGTATTCTAAAGATTATTAGTTTAAAAGAAACCTATGCGTATCAAATTTCTAATGAATTGATGAAGTATGGTTTTGGTAAAGTATCTGAAGGAACAATTTACCCAATAATATTACGTTTTCAAAAAAATGGTTGGGTTGACTCTTTGTTGAAAGCTTCAGATTCTGGACCACCGCGTAAATATTACTCATTAACTGTGAGAGGTAAACAAGAATTAGATGATTTTCAAACAAATTGGCAAATGCTTAATGATGCTATATCAAATCTACTAAAGGAGAAAAATGATGTTACATAAAATTAAACAAATGATGGCTTCTAACAATGAAAAAGAACAATAACTTAATACTGATAAT
>CAYFSJ010000028.1:0-16013 GCA_964345765.1 uncultured Erysipelothrix sp. | reverse complement strand
TCAGTTTCATCCTTTTTGTTTGTTATTTGTTCTTTCCATGAACTTCTTCACTTCAATTAAACCGCGTTTATGCTCACAGACTGAGACTAGCTCGACTTCATCATATACTTTCGCTTCAAAAGTATAGAGTCCTTTCTCATCTATTCCTTGATAGATTGCTTCACAACGAACTCTCATGCCTAATGGTGTTGGTTTTAAATGTTTCACATTGACCACTGCCCCAACACTGGCATACTCACTAGAGTGATATGGCTGAAGTCCCTCATTACAGGTCGCTTCAATCAGCGCCACCAAATATGGGGTGGCTAAAACATCGACTCTTCCAGAGCCAAATTTTGAAGCGAGATGTTGTGGCTTAACAATGATTTCTTTCGTAAAGATAGAACCAATTGGAACTTCTAATTTCATTGGTTTAGCTCTTCATTAGCGATACGTTTCATATGACGACAACGGACTAATGAGTAAATACGACCTTTCTCATGTTGTGTTAAGTTGAATTGTATCGTATCATCGCCAAACACTTCTTCTTCCTGTTGAATGTGTTGGTCTAATAAAACATCAATAAAGTTAGGGTATTTATCTGACCAATCATTGAGTTTCAAAACAAAATGTGTGTGGTATTCACTCGCAGCCAGGTAGTTTTCATCGCCTTTTTCGTTTTCTGCTTGTTGAAAAGTTAATTCGTCTTTTATTTGTCTAATAAGTGCTTGATTAAATTCCATAAAATAAATCTCCTTTAATGACTAAATTGTAACATAAAGGGGCATTTTAGTGTGTATAATAGTTTAGAAGGAGTTACCATGCTACAAATAAAAGACGTCGTCAAATCATTTGGTGATTTAAGAGTTTTAAACAAAGTGAACTGGGACATACAACCCGGTAAAATATATGGACTGATTGGTAAAAACGGCGCAGGTAAGTCAACGCTCTTAAGAAGTATTGCCTGTGTCTATAATATCGATGAGGGTGAGATTCTTTATCTTAATCAACCAATTCATAATAAACAAACAGCTCATCAAGAGATTGTTTTATTATCGGACTATCCTTTTGAATTAAAAACGTCCAATTTAAATGAACTCTCTAAGTTTTATAAGATTTTTTATCCTAACTTTGATGAGACCATTTATCAAGATTTAATCTCATTATTTAATTATGATGCGAACAAACCCATTAATAAATTATCGAAAGGGCTAAAGCGTCAGTCCAGTTTAATTATTGCGTTGTCACTAAAACCAAAACTGCTCTTAATGGATGAGAGTTATGATGGACTTGATCCTTATATTCGCATTGATTTAACGAAATACTTAAAACAACATTTTATCTCAAATGATCATACAATTATCATTTCTAGTCACAACGTTCATGAGTTAGAACATTTATGCGATGAAATGGTCGTCTTAGAAGATGGTACTCTCCATCAACAATCTTCTTTAATTCCTGAAAATAATAAATTCATTAAAGTACAGGTTGGGTTTAATTATGATATTGACCCTGAAAAGATTAGAGAACTTAATGCCTTAGATACTCAAGTTGAAGGACGTGTTTACACACTTATTTTAGAAGAAGAATATGAAATCTTTAAACAACGGATTCAAGACTATCATCCTGCACTCGTCTACCAGCTTTATCTTCCAATCCAAGAATTATATCTAAAGAAACTGGAGGCCAAATCATATGAGAAAACACTTTAGTTTAAATGGGCACTACCTTCAATTTCTTTTGAAACAAGATTTAAAAATGATGGTTGTCTTAGCTTTAATCTATTTCTTAGCGATGCCCTTTAATTTATTTACAAGCTTAGACTCTTTCAGTATTGCGGATAGTTTCTTCAATGTTGACTTTGTTGTTCTTTCTACCTTTATGTCGGGACTTGTTATCTTTATCTTAAGTTGTATTTTAGTACCTTGTGTCTTGTTTGGATTTATCATGCATAAACAAAAGATGGATACCTATCAATCTCTACCAATTCCTAGAGAACAATTGTTCTTCACTCACTATATTGAGAGTGTTTTGGTTGTCCTCTTACCATTTTTAATTAACTGGTTTTTAAGTTATCTCGTCTTAATGATTAGAGATGTCAGTCCTTTTATTACGGCTATTTCTCAACCTATTTCTTTACTTAAAATCGCTTTATTTATACCAATTCTAATTGGTGTTACCTTATTTGGATTTATTAGTGCCGGTCGCTTCTTTGACGGTCTAATCTATGCGATTGCGATATACATCAGTCAATACTTTACGATCTTTCTTTTTGATCAAATCTTTAAGGATCGTCTGTTTGGATTGGGAAATGTTTTTTCTAATCAGTTGAATACCTTATTCTCATTTACAAGTAGTTTGAGTAAATGGGTCAACGATTTGGTCTTTACCCCATGGACTTTATTTTGGTTAGTCTTCGGTTTTGTGTTTATTTTGATTAACTCTCGTTTATATAGTCATCGTAAGGTTGAAAACATTGAAGAATCATCGGTCTTCCCTTGGTTTACACCACTGATTAATACGATTACCTTTACACTATTTACCCTGTTCTTATTACTAACCTTTATGTATGCTCAAAGTTACTTAAGTAGTTTGGTCATACCACTTCTGTTTGGTTTGATTATCTATACCATTGTTGATGCGATAGCCAATAGAGGTTTCCATAAACTAGGGGCAGCCATTACCCGTTACTTTATCATCGGCTTAGCCTGTGTTGCTGTGGTGTACTCAATTATTTATACCGGTTTCTTTGGTTTAACCCGAAATGTCCCAACCATTAATGAATTTGACACTGTCTTGTTAACAGTGAATAATACCGAGTATACGACCATTAACCAAAATAAAAGTTTCCCAGGATTAGTAAACGATCAAGAGAAACTATTTGAGATTATTAATATTGATAATGACTATGGTGTTTTTAAGTCTAATATCTTAACCAGTGATTTAGAAAAACAACAAGTTGTTGATTTTCATAAGAACTTGGTCGATGAGTATTATACCCGTATTCATGATGCAGGTAATCATCCTTCACTCTATCAAAACCTTTGGAATCATCCTAGTGGCAATATTTATTCGACATATGGTGTTTTCTATCGTGTTTATATCACCTATATCAAAGATCATCATGTGATTATGCGCCGTGAGTATAATATCAATCAACAAATCTTTGAACAGTACTATGAGGGTGAAAATCCCATTGATTGAAGTATTTTCACTTTAGTCGTATAATAACGATAATCATTATTAAGTGAAAGGAATGATTGGATGAGCCTTAAATCAACAAAACAAAGAGAGCGTATCTTAGAAGTGATTCATGAGGCACATGGTCATTTGACAGCAGATCAAGTCTACTCAATCCTAAAAGCAGAAGATACTTCCATTGGGGTTGCGACAGTGTACCGAAATCTAAAAACGCTCTATGAAAATAAAATCATCAACCGTATTCAACATCCGGATTTCGGTTATGTCTATGATGCGAATTTAGATAGACATTATCATTTCCACTGTGATGTTTGTAATAAGATGTACGATATTGATGATTTGTATAAAGAAGAGTTGAACCGGGAGGTTGAACATAAATTTGGTGGGAAAGTTCGTTCCCATATGACCTTCTTTTATGGAACCTGCCCTGATTGTTTAAAGAAATCGAAAAAATAGCACGCTTCAGCCGTGCTTTTTTATAGCCTCTACCATTGTTTTGACACAATCTTGATTAACAGCCCAAGTCGTATTAACCTGATCATAATCATAACTAACTGACTCATTTCCATTGAGTCTATAAGCCAACTCTTTACAACTGGCATGGATATAGTTAACATCACATTGATCTAAAAACGTATGAATATTATTTGGATTAAGACCTGAACCAACAATTATTTTATCTGGATTTATCTTATGAAGTTCATTCAGTCGATTAATCGCATTGATTGCCTTGGGTTGTCCACCACTGGTTAATACTCGATTAATCCCTAAGTCAATCAGTTGTCTATACGCAGAAAGCTGATCATCAATTAAGTCAAAAGCTCGATGAAAAATAGCTTGTTTATTATAATGGTGAGCCAATTCAATTAGTTGTTTAGTTTGGTCAACATGAATCTTTAAATCTTCTGTCAGACAACCAAAAACTATCCCATCAGCTTGGTTCTCCAATAAGAGTTTCCCATCTCTTAACATTGTTTCAAACTCAAGATCACTATAAATAAATCCACCAGGAACTAAACGGACCATACAATAGAGTGGAACATGGGTCATCTTTTTACACATTTGAAGTGTCGATAAAGAAGGGGTTAAACCTCCTAGATAGAGGGCGCTATTTAATTCGATAGAATCAATCTCAAATTGACTCGCCATAAGGACATCTGAGGTTGACCCACAACATATTTCTAGTTTTTTCATAAGACCATTCTATCACTCTTTAGGGGTTTTTGATATAATGGTCGTGCACAGATTAAGGAGCCTTTATGAATAAAAAACCTTATTACATAACAACGGCCATCGCTTATACCTCTGGAAAGCCACATATTGGTAATGTTTACGAAATTGTTTTAACGGATGCTTTAGCTCGTTACAAACGTGAACAAGGCTATGATGTCTTTTTCCAAACAGGGACCGATGAGCACGGATTAAAGAATGCCCAAAAGGCAGATGAAAAACATGTCACGCCACAACAACATGTGGATGAAGTGGCTACCATTATTCAAAATCTTTTTGATTTAATGAATATTTCCTATGACAAGTTCATGAGAACAACCGATATAACCCATAAAGAACAAGTATCTAAAGCCTTTAAGAAGATGTTCGACAATGGAGACATCTACAAATCTGTCTATGAAGGATGGTATTGTGTGTCTTGTGAATCATTCTATACCGATTCTCAACTAGAAGAAGAGGGTGTCTGCCCTGAATGTCATGGCGAAGTCCATAAAGAACAAGAAGAAGCTTATTTCTTTAAACTTTCTGAATATACTCAAAAACTAAAAGACTATTTTAAAGACCATCCAGAATTTATCGTCCCTAAATTAAGAGAAAATGAAATGGTCAATAACTTCCTAAACCCTGGACTTCAGGATTTAGCCGTCACCCGCACCTCATTTGATTGGGGGATTCATACTTTTGACGAAAAACATGTTATCTATGTCTGGTTAGACGCCCTCATGAACTATATTACTTCATTAGGTTATGACGCCGATGGAAATCATGGTGAGCTCTATAAGAAATACTGGCCAGCCGATGTCCATGTCGTCGGAAAGGATATTGTTCGTTTCCATACAATCTATTGGCCAGCTTTCCTAATGGCATTAGATATCCCACTCCCTAAACAAGTCTTCGGCCATCCTTGGTTATTGGTCGGGGATTCTAAAATGTCTAAATCAAAAGGAAATGTCGTATATGCCGATGATTTAGCAGAAGTCTTTGGAGTCGATGCAGTTCGATACATTATGCTTCATGAAATGCCCTATGATCGCGATGGACATTTAACTCCAGAAATAATTATTGAACGGATTAATACTGACTTAGCCAATATTTTAGGTAACCTCGTTAAACGTTCTCTCTCAATGACCAACAAGTACTTTGATGGATATGTTAGACAGACAGGCGTTAGCACTGAGTTTGATGCTGACTTAATTAATAAAGCCAACAATCTTCATCGTAAAGTTGAAGAGAAAATGGATCAATATCGTGTTCAAGAAGCCATCTCTGAAATTATTGAAGTCTTAAGACGTTGTAACAAGTATATCGATGAGACAACCCCTTGGATTTTAGCCAAAGATGAAGAAAATCATGATAAGCTCAACACCGTTTTATATAACTTATTAGAATCAATTCGTATCTGTGCTATTCAATTAAGACCATTCTTACCTGAAACATCAGACAAGATTCTAAAAGAATTAAATACAAACGAAACAAGCTTTGAATCAAGCTTTAGTTTTGGTCATCTAGAGACTGGTATACAAGTGACTGATATTCCATCAACATTATTTACTCGTTTTGATGTTCAAGAGACTCTAGAGAAACTAGCCCCAAAACCTAAGAAGCAATTAGAACATAAACCTGAAATAACTATTGATGATTTCGACAAGATTGAACTTAGAAAAGGAACCATCATCAAAGCACAACAACACCCAAATGCGGATAAGCTGTTAGTGTTTGACGTTGATTTAGGAGATAAAGTCACTCAAATTGTCAGTGGTGTGGCTAGTACTTACAAACCAGAAGACTTACTAAATAAAGAAGTCTTAGTTTGTGTCAATTTAAAACCAATCAAACTTAGAGGTGTTTTAAGTAGTGGAATGATACTATACGCTTCAATCGATGGAAAGTATCAAGTTGTTGAAGTGCCAAACGTTGAAGATGGGACCAGTGTTAGTTAGTTTTGAATAAAATACTCATATTAGGAAGTCCTGGCTCAGGTAAAAGCACCTTCGCCAAGAGATTACACCAACAAACAAACATTCCACTATACCATTTAGATAATCTCTTTTGGAAAGAAGATAGAACCACTATTTCAAATCTAGAGTTTGATCAAAAACTCGATGAAATTTTAGAAACAAAAGAGTGGATTATTGATGGACAATACAGTCGCACACTACCAAAAAGAATTGATGCGTGCGACACAATCTTCTTTCTAAATGTAGAACTTCAAGCCTGTTTAAACAACTACTATGGACGAATTCAACAAGAAAGATCCGATATTCCATGGGTTGAAACAGAAATAGATGAAACGTTCGTTCAATATATTATCGACTTCCATACTACTCAGAAATATCAGTTAATTGATCAACTAAACCAATTAGAAAACAAAAAACTCATCATATTCAAGACAAGACAAGAAGCTGATGAGTTCCTAAAGTCGCTATAAGCGGCTTTTTTATTAATTAAAGTCTATTAAGTATTCTTCAAAACATAGGTAGTCGTTAATTCAAACGGATTAAACGGATCATAGAATTGGTCTTTCCCAATATTGTAAGGGAAATAACATGGTTCAACCGCAATCGCACTATGATTTCTAGCCAATCTACCAGTTTCATTCTTAAACTTTTCATCAAAATAATTACTTAAATAAATGACAGCACAATCACCTGTTGTCGTGATATTAAGTGCCTGTCTTGTTTTAGTATCAAAAAGAGTCACCGTCTTTTTATCTTCCAACACGAAATAATGATCAACATTACGAGTAATCTCAAATTGAGGATGACCTTTACGAATTCTCTGTCCAATATTATGAGCGGTTCTAAAATCAAAGGCCGTATTTACCACCGGCATTAGTCTTGGACTTGGACACATATTTTCATCAAGTTCTAAGATATTACTGCTATCAATCTCTAAGATATGATCTAAGATTGTCTCTTCTTGGCTCAAATTAAAATACATATGATTAACCATATTAATTGGCATCTTTTGAGTAGGATACGCTTTATGGTTAAGAATTAATGTATTAGCAACGAGTTTAAGCGTAATAATATATTTTACTTGGCCATGATAACCTGAATCAGTTTGATCATAATCTACCGTATTAATAAAGACTAAACTTGGAAAACGATCATCGTCCTCATAGAAAACCTCAAAAAACAGTTGGTCTAAACGTGTATTTCCACCATGCAGGTGATTGCCATTATTATTAGTTTCTAACTGATATTCTTGATCATCCATCGTATATTTCCCACCACAGATTCTACCAGCTACTGGACCAATATGGCTCCCCAGATAAAACTCATTCTTTTTATAGTCTGCTTTATCATCATAAGCCACCACAACATTGATATCTTTATCTAATAATTTAAAACTAGTAATGACCCCACCATAATTAAGTGCTTTGACTTCAATTAATTGGTTAGACATGGTGTATTCAATACAATCTTGTTTGTTTTTAGTCCATAGTTTCTTTTGTTGAATCATACTTTCCCTCCATTGTGTTATAGATTATAGCTCTATTGAATAATAAATCTGGTATTTGAATTGAAATCATCGCTAATATTAGTATCATTAGTTGATCTGTATTTCCTTTACCAATAATATAGAAAACTACAATTCCAATTATAAACCCAAATATGAAACAAACAAAATCCATTTTAAATAATTTTATTTTTTTAGATTTCATTTGTTCATTCGATTCTCGCAATAATTTAGACAGTTTATAATTAGGATTATCATGCATCAGCATCGGTAACAAACAAATCAGATAACCAAACAAATAGATAAATAATGGGATTGAAAGATAGCCTAATAAAAACTTAAACAAAATATAGCTTAACACTATAATTAAACTGATGATCAACACTTTAAATAGATGATTTTTAATCGACTTAACTATTTTATTGATAGAGAGTTTTTCTTTTCTAATCACTCTTAATGCTTCAATTTGAGCAAAGATTAAACTAATCGTAATAATTCGAACAATAGAGCTCCAATAAATGTTTTTGTCTTTCTAAATCTTCTTTTTGATCAAAACTAGACACTCTCGCATAAGCGACGGTTTTACGATGGTCTTGAGAGTTGAAGTTATGAGTTAATTGAGGATGTAATTGTGATATGTCATAACGTCGGTGTCCTCCTTTAGTTTTGATGGAAGGAAATTTTCCATCGTTATCCCAACGTTTTAAGGTCATTTCTGAGACTCCAAGGATTTTAGCGGCTCTGCTAATAGAAACTAATTTTTTCATAGTACAATTATTACATTTATACTAATAGAATTAAATAAATATTTAATCATTTTGTATAGTTTATTATAAATTTGTGTCATTATTAGATAACTGTTATTAACCCTTGTTATTTAAGTTTATTTTATCACATTAACTGTTAATAAAAAACCGCCAAAGAGTAATCTTGACGGTTTGTTCTTAATTAGAATTCTGTTACTTCAGTAGCACCCTGACCAACATTAGCCACATAGAAATCAGCATTATAGCCAATCTTATCTAAGTATGTTTCAGAAACCGATTGAATGAAATCATCAAGATATTCATTGCTGACAATCGCAATGGCACATCCACCAAATCCAGCACCAGTGACTCTAGCACCGATGGTTCCTGGATGATTCCAAGCCGCTTCAACAAGTGTATCAAGTTCTATACCTGTCACTTCATAATCATCACGAAGTGAAACATGAGATTGATTCATCAGTTTCCCAAATGTTTCTAAGTCATTGTCCACTAATACTTTAGAAGCCTGTAATGTTCTTTGATTCTCACTCACTGCATGATAAGCTCTACGATAGATCACATCATCCGTAAAATAAGGTTTTAATGCTTCTAGTTCTTCAATGGTTAAATCACAGAGTTCATTCACATCTTTATGATGTTTAATCAACTCTAACGCTTGTTCACATTGAGCACGACGCTCATTATATTTAGAATCTGCTAAGCCACGACGCTTATTCGTATTCATAATGACAATCGATTCATTCTCTAGCTCAACTGGAACATATTCAAACTCTAAGGTATCGGTATTTAATAGCATGGCATGGTTTTCTTTACCCATTCCAATGGCAAATTGGTCCATAATACCACTATTGACACCAACATATTCGTTTTCTGCTTTTTGAGAAATCTTCACTAGTTCGATCATATCTAAACCTAAGTTAAAGACTTCATTAAGCATCAGTGCCGTAACCACTTCAATTGAAGCTGAAGAAGATAAACCAGCACCATTAGGAATGTTACCCTCATAGACTAAATCAAGTCCATGTGGGATTTGATGACCTTCTTCCATCAATTTAACAAAGACACCTTTAGGATAATTTACCCAGTCATGTTCTTTCTTAAATGATAAATTATCGAGAGAAACTTCAATCACTCCTAAATCTTGAAAGTTCTCTGAATAGAATCGACAAAGCTGATCATCACGTTCTTTAATCCACAGTGTTGTCCCATTAGTAATAGCACAAGGAAAGACATGTCCTCCACTATAATCGATGTGTTCACCAATTAAATTGATGCGTCCTGGAGCAAAGAACATTCTATCGTAATTCATTGCTTGTTGTGTCATAATCTTACTTCTTAACGAGAGTCTTACGAATATCTAGGGCAACCGCAATAATGATAACTAGACCTTGCGCAACAAATACTAAGTTAGGTTCAACTCCTAAGAATTGAAGGGTCGTTTTTAATAATTCAAAGACGGTAACCCCAAGTAGGACACCACCCACAGTACCAATACCACCTGTAGTAGAAACACCACCAATGGTTGAAGCGGCAATCGCCTCTAACTCATAACCAAAACCAGCGTTAACACCTGTTGACCCAGTTTTAGCTGTTAGTAAGAAACCAGCGATACCATATAAAATAGATCCTAAAACAAAGATTTTTAATTTAGTGATACGAGTATTTACCCCTGATACTTCAGCCGCAATTTCATTACCACCAATCGCATACATGTATTTACCATGTTTGGTACGGTTGTAAAGAATTGACATGAAAATTCCAATTACTAAAGCAAAGAAGAATAAATAAGGAATTCGGATATTACCAAACTCTAAACCTTGTTGTCCTATTCGATTAAATAAGGACATGCCCTCACCAGGATTGGTAAAAGTACCAATAGGTTTAGATTGAGTTAAGATTAAGTTTAATCCATAAACTAAGATTTGAGTCCCCAAAGTCGCAATAAATGCAGGGATATGTAGATATGAAACAATTAAACCATTGAATAACCCAAAGACCATTGCCACTAAGATTGCGGCAATTAAACCAACTATAACATGTTGTTGACCGATATTAGGGAACAAGTCATTTGGTGCGCCATCGACTTGCATCAAACCACCCGCCACAACGGAGGCAAGACCTGTAACACGCCCAGCAGATAAGTCTGTTCCACGAATAATTAGAATTCCAGAAACCCCTAGGGCAATAATGAATCGTAATGAAATGTTTGCCATTACGTTGTTTAAGTTGTTCCAAGATACGAAGTTACGAGCATTAAATGATGCGTAGACAATCATAATTAGAACAACAATGATTAACGCGTTATTAATCAATGTATCTTTTATCGATACTTTTTTCACTCTATCTTTTAAAGACATATTTTCCTCCTACATGAATTTGGTGGCTAAGGCCATCACTTCTTCTTGAGTTGTATTACTAGAGTCTAAGAAGCCTGAAATGCGGCCCTCACACATTACCATGATTCGATCTGAGAACCCTAAGAGTTCGCTCATCTCTGAGGTAACCATAATAACGCTTTTGCCCGTTTTGACTAAATCTCCAATAATTTGATAAATTTCATATTTCGCCCCAACATCGATACCACGAGTTGGTTCATCCAAAATAAGAATGTCTGGATTACTCGCTAACCAACGAGCAATAATTACTTTTTGTTGGTTACCACCAGATAATGAGCTAATTAATGTTTTATGACTCGGAGTCTTGATCGCTAAGGCATCAATACTCTTTTGGACCACTTCATTAATTCGACCCATATCAAGTAATCGTGATGGTTGTACATAATTATTAACAGAGGCAATCGCGACATTATCTTCAACACTTAACACACCAAAGATACCACTACCACGTCTATCTTCTGTTAATAACACTACATTATGTTTAATGGCATCTTGAGGACTATTAATTGTCACTTCTTTGCCATCAATATAAACTTTTCCACCAACATTGGCTCTGATTCCATAAATGGCCTCCATCAACTCAGTACGTTGAGCACCAACCAATCCACCAACAGCCAAGATCTCACCCTTTTTCAAACTGAAACTACAGTCTTTAAATGAAAGTGGATTTGGTGAAGTATAGTTTTCAACCCGTAATACTTCTTCTTCTGTGAAATGTGGTTGACGTGGAGGGAATAAACTCTTAAGTTCACGCCCAACCATATGACGAATAATCTTATCTGTTGTTAGTTCGCTGGCAGGCCAGGTTCCAACATATTGACCATCACGCATGATTGTGACATCATCTGAAATTCTAAGAATTTCATCCATTTTATGGGAAATATAAATAACAGCAACATCCTGTTTTGTTAAATCATCAATAATTGAAAATAGTTTTTCAACTTCATTTGAAGTTAAAGAAGAGGTTGGCTCATCCATAATAACTATTTTTGCGTCATGAGAGATTGCCTTAGCAATTTCAACTGACTGCATTTGAGAAACGGTTAAATCATTTAATAATGTTCTTGGAGATTCATTTAAACCCACTCGATCTAAATATTTTTTAGTCTCTTTATCCATTAATCCATGATCGACTAACCCAAATTGATTTTTAGGATACTTTCCTAAAAAGATATTTTCAGCAATGGTCATCATCGGAATTGGTTGTAATTCTTGGTGAATCATCGCTACTCCCTTATCCATTGCCTCTTTCGAATTTTTAAATGAAACGGCCTCATTATTAAACACGATTTCTCCAGCATCGATACTATAGATTCCAAACAAGCTCTTCATTAAAGTCGATTTCCCAGCTCCGTTTTCACCCATCAGGGCATGAACAGTACCTGGTCTAACTTTAAGTTGAGCATGGTCTAGAGCCTTAACGCCAGGAAATGATTTCTCGATGTCCTTCATTTCTAAAATGTACTGACTCATGTTTTACCTCACTTTTAAATAAATCAAGTGTGCTTTTAGGCACACTTGATGTTGTTAATCTTATGGTCTAAAGCTTACTAGTCTAATTCTTTGTCGTCTAGTTTAGCTCTACGTTCGTTAGATTCTTCAATTGTTTCTGTGCGATACTCTTTACGAACTAATTCAGCATCTTCAACAGTTTTAATCTTCACATAGTCATGCCAATAATATGGAGCAACTTCTTCACCATTTAATAACATGATTCCAACTTCTGCAGCTGTATGTGATTGGTTGTAGTGGTCATTTAAGACTGTACCAGTATATTTTCCAGCAACAACTAAGTTTACAACTTCTTCTAAAGCATCAACTGAAACGATGTAGATGTCTTCACCAACTGTACGGCCAGCAGCTTCGATTGCTGTAAGAGCACCAAGACCCATACCGTCATTGTTAGCGAAAATAACTTCAATTTCGTCACCAAATTGTGCTAAAGCGTTAGCAGCTAATTCTTGACCTTTTGTTTGATCCCAGTCACCACGTAGTCTTGCACCAAGTAGTTCTGTAGGGATAGTTTCTTCTAATTGTTCAATAGAATATTGAGTTCTTTGTTGAGCATCCACGTTTTCAGTGTCACCCATAATCATGATATAAGATACTTTACCATCACCATTGATATCTCCACTGTTTTCTAATCCAGCAATGATTTCCCCTTGGTAACGTCCAGATTGACGAGCGTCAACTCCTACATAAGTAGTTTTTCCTGGCCAAATTTCCATTGTAGCTGTAGTTTCAGGCTCACGGTTGATTAAGACAACAGGAATGTCAGCATCTTTAGCTGATTGTAAGAATGTGTCAGCACCTTGAGGTGAGACTAAGTTAGCAATAATTAGGTCTTTTCCTTGAGCAATAAAGTTGTTTAATTGTTCAACTTGTCTAGCTTGGTCGTTAGCACCATCAACAACTTCAACGTTGTATGTGTTGCCATCTTCTTCACCTAATTCTTCAAAATAAGCTTGAAGTTCTTCACGATATAAAGTCATGAAGTTGTCATTAAATTGGTAAATTGCTACACCAATTTCATAAGTTTTTCCGCCTTCAACTGTTTCTTCATCTTCAGTTGTAGGATCATTTGTTTCCGTAGTATCAGGAGTTTTTTCGTCCTGATTTGGAGTAGTTTCGTTAGCACACGCAACAATCATGAATGCAGCTAATAAAACTAATAAAACCTTAAGTAGTTTTTTCATTTTCCGTTCTTCCTTTCTTGAACTAAACTATAGTAAACTTTTACTACTAGTATTTTCAGTGTAAGTTATGTAAGCGCTTATGTCAAGGAAACATTTCGATTTTCAAACTTTTTCAGAACTAAAATGTGGTAAAAGTTTACTAAATCACTTGTTTCGATACACCGATTCTCGCTCAACTAATGACGTTGAACAGGTGATTTTAACCGGGTTAATAACACCGCTCTCTAACATAAAACTTAATAGTTGTCCTGCCATCTCACCCATTAACTTCGTATCAATACGAACGGTCGTCAATGGCGGATTAAAGAATTTACTCGAGGCATTATCATTAATCCCAATCACTGAGATTTTTTTATAGTTATCCGGATGTTGCTCACCAATGGCCCTTAGTGCACCCATAGCAATACTATCACTAGCACAGAAGAAGGCCGTTGGACAATCATCACTCTTTAATGCGATTCTCATCTTCTCATAACCGGTTAAACCATTAAACTCTTTAACATATTTATGATGCTCCATATGTTCAAATCGATCATCATTAAGGGTAATCGATTCATAGGCTCTTTGTCGATTATCCACATAAGGGATTCTAGCTGGACCAATGTATTCTTGACCCCCAATATAACCAATTCGAGTATGTCCTTGTTCATATAGGTAATCCATGACAGTTTTACTAGCATGTTTTAAATCCGAAATAACACTCGAATACAATTGATCATCCGGATTTGAATCAACAAACACTATCTTAGGGAACTGTCGTGATAGGTCTTGGGCTTGTTGGAGGGAGAATTTACCCATACAGATAAGTCCATCTAAATAAGTATCCTCAAATAATTCTCTTAAATTCTCTTGATAATATCGCCTAATACCTACCCGTTTATTAATAAAGTAGTTTTCAACCGAAATTCTTAGTGCGTAGTAATAGGGATCTTCAACCTCTTCATAGGAAGAAATCCACTGAACTAGCCCAATCACCATGCGATTCATTACCACATTACGCTTCTTAGGTTTATACTCAAGTTCCTTGGCAATATCCCAAACCAATTGTCTTGTTTCTTCTTTAACCGATAAAGTCTTATCGTCTCTAAGAATTCTTGAAACAGCCGCCGAAGAAAGTCCTGCCTTTCTAGCAATATCTTTTATAGTAGCCATTATGGTAACCTCTCTAATTGACTTAAAGCAAATAGACGATACCACTGACTATTAGATAGTTCATAATTTGAAGCCTTAATTGCACTTTCAACACGATGTCCCTTCATTGTCCCCAATATTGGAACAATCTTTAATGGATGTTTCTTTAACCAAGCCAACATGACTTGATCAAGTGTTTGAGCCGATAGTTCTTCTCTAACACGCTCAAGTTCTTCTTTTAATAGTGGATTATGGTATTGGTCCTTAAAGACAAGTCCACCACCCAGTGGTGAATAGGCCATCACCGTTAAATCATAATAAGCACAACGCTCCAGTACACCATTTTTAAAATGTTCTAAATGATCAACACTGATTTGAATTTGATTAAGTTCAATCTCAGGGAATTCTTTAATTAAAGCATCGAGTTGTGGCACTAGGAAATTAGACACACCAAAGTGATTCACCAAGCCTTGTTCTTTTAAATCTCTAAAAGCTCTTGCGACCTCCTTATAATCCATTAAATAATCAACACGATGAATCAACAACATATCTAAATAATCAATCTGAAGTTGTTCTAAGATTAATTGTGTCTGACTCATAATATGATCATAGCTTGTATTATAGTGTGATGGCGTCAATCCTGAGACATCTTCTTGATTACGCACAATCCCACATTTACTAATTATTTGTATCTGTTTTCTTAACTCAGGATTTGCTTTTAAAACACGCCCAAATTGTATCTGTGCTTGACCACCACCATATATATCCGCATGATCAAAGGTCGTTATCCCATTATTTAGTGCTGTTTTGATAAGTTCTAATAACTGGCCATCAGATAATTCTGCCTCAGTCAGTCGCCAAAGACCTAACGCATAATTCGATAATTGTACTTTATTATTCATTCTACTGCTCCTTACATCTCCTATTTTAGTAAATTTTGTAAGGGTTTACCATACTTAAATTTACTTTAGTAACTTTTAAAATAAATAATAGCCACAATAAGACGATTCAATCAAAAAATTTCATATTCAAAAAATAATGTGCAATTTTTGAGGTCAATTTCCAACCTTAATGCAATAAAATAATTCCCAAAAAATCAATCCAATCCTCGACCCACTCTTGGGTCTTCGATGGTTCCCTCTGGATATCCA
>CAYFSJ010000027.1:0-16246 GCA_964345765.1 uncultured Erysipelothrix sp. | reverse complement strand
TTACTCGCTCTTTTGTAGTTTTATAAGATATTGCATCGAATTATCTAACTCAAACTCCGACAGATCATAGCCACCATATTCCTCAATGATTTCAAAGTGATGGTTGGTTGCCATCTCATTAAGTTGTTGAGGGGTTAAAGGGATTAATTCGACACTCGAATAATAAGATTGTTTATTGATTCGCAAGGTTGTATTGAAATTGAAACGATCGTTTTTAAAGTAATGTCTTTCTAAGATAACATTCTTTAATGGGCTTGTGATGGCTGGTAATTGTGTAATCTCTTGAGTTAAAACTTTGTGGTAATTAATAATTTGAATTAATAATTGACCATTTGGATTAAGTCGATTATAACAGTCTTCAAAGAATTGATTGATTTCATTATAGTTTGATAAATGAACTAAGGTATTCCCTAAACAAATAATGCCATCAAAACTTTCACTCATGCCATTGAGTTGTGCCATATCCATTACATGGGCGTTTACTCCCTTTTGTTGAGCTAAGAAGACCATGCGATTGTCATTATCAATGGCTGTTACCTCTTTGTTAAGAGAGGTCATGTAATGACTCATACTGCCAGTGGCACTACCAATGTCTAAGATGGTTTCTTTATCATAGACAAATTCATCTAGAACATGTTTCTTATCGGAAGTGAGTGGAAAAATTAGATCGTATACATCCGCAAAACGGGTGTAGAAATGTTGATACAAACGTTTTCTCATCTTTTGGTGGATAATCTCTGCTTCAACAAATTCTTGGCCATAAGGCTCATAACCGGCTGAGCTATAAAAATTAAAGGCTTGTTTCTGTGCATGAACAAAGATCACTTCCACTTTTTGTTGATAGTAGTAATGTTCAATTTCTTTTAAGAATTTTATACCAAACCCTTGGTGTCTTAATTTTGGATGGATTGAGAAACGGCCTAATTTAACACTGCCATCGTCTAATCGTTTGCAGCGAGCAGTCCCAACGACAATGTTGTCTTTTAGGACATAACCAAAATGGTCGATTGTAGGGTCACCTAGATGATCATACTGATCTTGTTCTAATTGAGGGTCGACTCCTTGTTCATCAACAAAGACTTGTCTTCTTAATTCTAAGACGTCGTTTAACATCTCTTGGGTTTCGACTTTAATTGTTCTCATGCTGCTATTTTACCATAAGTGGCCTTCGCTTGAACTTTTCTACAACTTAGTCAGTTAGTTTGTTATAATGACATCATGAACTTTGAAGCACAATTAGAACAATTTAAGTTAACTGATAAACAACTCAATCAATTGAGAACCTATGCTCAGTTTTTAAATGAAAAAAATAAGGTGATGAATCTTACGGCTATCGATGATTTAGAAGGAATCACAGAGAAACATTTTGTTGATAGTCTATTAATTGGTGAGTTTTTGTTAGATGCTAAAACATTTTGTGACGTTGGCTCTGGGGCAGGATTTCCTGGGGTCGTTTTAGCAATTGCCTATCCACAGATTGAATTCACACTAGTTGAACCGACTAAAAAACGTTGTTACTTTTTAAATGATTTAAGTAATCTTATAAATCTAACAAATGTGACGGTGGTAAATGCCAGAGCAGAAGATTATGTGAAAGAAATGCGTGAACAATTTGATGTTGTTAGCGCAAGAGCCGTTGCGAATATGGTCATGTTGAGTGAATTATGTTTACCACTGGTTAAAGTGGGTGGTATGTTTATTGCCATGAAGGGACAAAAAGGATTAGAGGAAGTGGATCAAGCTCAATTTGCGATTAAGACTTTGGGAGGAAAGGTCTCTAATTCACAAAAGTCGATGTTAAGAGATGGTAGTTTAAGGTATAATATAATCGTTAAAAAGATTAAGCCAACGCCTCAAAAATATCCAAGGGTGTTTGGGCAAATAAAGAAAAATCCACTGAATAAAAAGAAAGGCGGCTAAAATGGGGAAAATAATTGCGATCGCAAATCAAAAGGGCGGCGTGGGTAAGACGACGACCAGTATTAACTTGGCCGCTGGGATGGCTTACTTAAATAAAAAAGTATTATTAATTGATTTAGATCCACAGGGAAACGCAACCCAAGGTTCTGGGACTTATCGTGAACAAATCGAGTATTCAACCTATGATTTACTATTGGGGGATCAAAGTGTTCAAGAGATTAGACTTGAACTAAAATCACCTCCGATGCATATAATCCCTTCGACCATTGAATTGGCTGGGGCAGATTTAGAGATTTCTCAAATCGAGAATAATCGTGAAAAACAACTTAAGAACAAACTCAAAGAAGTAAAAGATGAGTATGACTATATTATTATTGATTGTCCACCTTCTTTGGGACTTCTCAATACCAATGCCCTGACGGCGGCGGATAGTGTTATTATTCCGGTTCAATGTGAGTATTATGCCCTAGAGGGATTAACTCAAATTTTATCAACGATTCGTTTGGTTCAACGTTTGTTTAACCCACAATTAAGAATTGAGGGTGTCTTACTAACGATGTTTGATGTTAGAAATAACTTAAGTTTAGAAGTCCAACAAGAAGTTCGTAAATATTTGAAAGAGAAGGTTTATAAAACCAGTATTCCACGGAATGTCAAATTATCGGAGGCACCTTCATCTGGTAAGAGTATCTTTGAATATGACATTTCAGCTTCGGGTGCTAAAGCGTACGCCGCACTTGCTAAAGAAGTGATTCGTCAAAATGAAGGCTAAGAATAGGAGAAAAATCATGTCAAGAAACGAAAAGCGATTAGGCAAAGGTCTGAGTGCTATTTTTGGTGACGATGCTCAAAACATTTTGGAGGAAATCCAACAAGGTGAGAGTCATCAACTGGTCAGTGATAAGAAAACAATTGATATCAATAAAATTGTTGTCAATCCATATCAGCCTCGTCGAACCTTTGATGAAGATAAACTCAACGAATTAAAAGATTCGATTATCCAACATGGTGTCTTAACACCAATCTTAGTGAGACAGGCCATTCACGGTTATGAATTAATTGCCGGTGAAAGAAGACTTAGAGCGTCTAAAATGGCAGGTCTAGAGGAGATTCCAGCAATCATTGTTGATTTCAGTGATGAACAAATGATGGAAGTATCCTTAATTGAGAATATTCAACGTGAAGATTTAAATGTAATTGAAGAGGCTCAAGCTTATAACAACTTAATTGAACGCTTTGGTTACACACAAGAAAATGTTGCTAAGCGTATGAACAAATCAAGATCACACATAACTAATTTATTGAGACTATTATCGCTTCCTCAAGAAGTCATCAAGATGGTCGAAGATAATGAGTTAAGTATGGGTCATGTGAGACCATTGGTCACCTTAAAAGATGAACAAGAAATTATCCGCCTGGCTAAAAAAGCGAACCGAGATAATTTATCGGTTAGACAGGTTGAACAGTTAGTAAAAGAACCAAAGGTTAAGCCGAATATTCAAATTAAAGTTCAACCTAAGAGTGAGTATCGCTACCCAATCGAATTATTAGAGAAGAAATTTCAGACAAAGGCCAATATTGCCAATAAGAAAATTACCATTGAATTTAGTGATACTGATGATTTAAATCGTATCCTTGAGTTAATGGGTGTCTTAGAAGATATTTAAACAAAAAGTCAGTGTGAATACTGACTTTTCTTATGAACAATAAACTTATGTATATTATGCTATGATATCTATACAAGGAAGTGAAACTGTGAAAGAATTTGCCCATGATTTAGTCCCGGGATTAAGGATCATCAAAACGGGAATTGCTGTATTTATTTGTTTAATAACATTCTATTGGTTTGGTCGTTTTGAACCGATTCATGCCGCCTTAGCCTGTGTATTAATGATGAAATCAACGGTTGAAGAATCAACACAGAGTGGTATTCAACGAACAATTGGAACTATATTAGGTGGAGTTGTCTCATTAATCTTGATTACTATATTACGATATTTTGATGTGCCTCATGAATCAATTATTAAACCAATTGTAATGACCTTAGGGGTTATTATTGTATTAATTGCTTCTAAAGCGGCGCATGCTGACTCTTATATTAGTTCAATGGCAGCTGTCGTTTTACTCATTACAATGATTTCTCATGCTTCTGTCGATGATAATACACTAGTCTATGTAGTGGTGAGAGTGCTAGAAACAATCTAT
The DNA here is from genome assembly GCA_964345765.1 of uncultured Erysipelothrix sp. Classification (GTDB taxonomy): domain Bacteria; phylum Bacillota_I; class Bacilli_A; order Erysipelotrichales; family Erysipelotrichaceae; genus DUUI01. Next base: position 12,121 of record CAYFSJ010000027.1, on the reverse strand, counting down.
GGCATTGGGATTGCCTTATTAGTCAATAAATATGTTAACTTTGGGGTCAAAACAAGACTCTATAAATAAGTTCGAAAATTCATACAAATGAGCCTCTAAACTAGTTAAGGCAGGGCGAGTCAAATGTAATAGGGTTTGAACGCAAGAGAAAGCCAGCGCCTTGAGACGCTGGCAGGAAACACGGGCTTGATGATTTGTTAAGAATTTTCCTTAGGAAGAATTAAATTGAGTAGAACACCAACAATTGCGGCTAGTGCAGTACCCGATAAACTGGCGAGTTGAGAAATTGGGAAGGTTGCTCCACCAAGACCTAAGACCATCATTGCTGAAGCAATAATTAAGTTTCTTTGTTGAGAGAAATCAACATGATTATCAATTAGAACTCGTAGTCCATTACTCGCAATAACTCCATATAGTAGTATGGACATTCCCCCTAAGACAGGTTGAGGGATGGTCATAATTAAGGCCTGAACAGGTTGAATAAAACCTAAGATAATGGCAATTAGCGCAGCACCAAGAATAACTTTAGTGCTGGCTACTTTTGTCATGGCGACAACCCCAGTATTTTCACCATAGGTTGTATTGGCTGGACCTCCCAATAAGGCAGAGACTGATGTCGCAAATCCATCGCCGGCAATCGTTTTAGAAAGACCTGGATCTTTTAAGAAGTTTCGATTACAGATTTTACCTAAGACAGTATGATCACCGATATGTTCTGATAAGGTCACAATCGCTATTGGTAAGATGGCTAATGCTTCTGGACCAAAATAGAAGCGATACTCTTGGAATAAACCATTGGTACTAAAAGGTAGATAGAAATCTGGGAACGTTAGAATATGACCAAAGAGTGGTCCATTAAATGAATCTTTGAATGGTTGGAAATCGACAACACCTAATATTGCCGCAAACACATACCCGATACTAATACCAGATAAGAATGGAATGATTTTAAAGACGCCCTTGGCTTTAGTTGAGACAAAGGCAGTGACCAAGAAAGTAAAGACGGCAACGGCCATGTGCTTGATGTCGCCTCCCTCAACAAATCCTGCTTGTGAGACGGCAGTACTGGATAATCCTAGACCAATAACAATGATCATTGGTCCTATAACAATAGGTGGTAGTAATTTATCTAACCAAGCTGAACTGGTGACTTTTAGAATGGCTGCCACAGCCACATAGATTAAACCAACTAAGAAGATGCCGGTTTGTGAAGCAGAGACATCGCCTCCCATAGCACTGATGGCATATTGCATAGCGGCAATATAGGCGAATGAGCTTCCTAAATAGACTGGGACTTTAAATCCTGTTATGAAAAGATAAATTAGGGTTCCAATCCCACTACAAAAGAGTGCGACAGAAACGGGTAGTCCAACTAAAATAGGGACTAAGATGGTGGCTCCAAACATCGCAAAGACATGTTGAAAGCTTAGTAAAAATGTTTTACCTAGTGATGGCGACTCGTGCACATCATACAATAAATGATTTTGAGACATATCTCTTTCCTTTCCGGGCATAATAAAAGGCCCTGTTTAGGACCTTTGAGATTGATGTTTCTTTCTCCCTTAGCAAGCTCACAGGTTTGCCTTAAAAGGACCTAACTGTAATGAGTTTAGCACACAAGAGGGGGATTATTCAATACCTAAAATATCATTAATATGATTCTTATAGAGAATTGCTTTTGCGCCATAGACCGCTTGAATACCACCTTTAACTTGTAGGACATCGGTTGCTCCAAGTGATTTAAGGGTATCGTTATCCACTTTTTGAGGGTCCTTTACGGCCACTCTTAAGCGGGTAATACAAGCGTCAACATCTTCAATATTTTCTGGACCACCTAACGCATTGAGGATAATTTCAGCTTCTTGACGAAGTTCTTTTTTACCAGTTGCTTTGATTTCAGTATTATCGTCAATTTCTTCGCCACGGCCTGGTGTTAAGATATTGAATTTGCTAATTAAGAATCTAAATGAGAAGTAATAGATGGCTGCCCAAATTAGACCAACTGGAATTTGAAGTAACCAATTTGTTTTGGCGTTTCCTTGTAGAATACCAAATAAGGTAAAGTCGATGACTCCACCAGAGAATGTATTACCGATGGAAATATTTAGAATATCGGCTACTAAGAATGAGACACCATCTAAGAAAGCATGGAATACATATAAGAGTGGTGCGACAAATAAAAACATGAATTCAAGAGGTTCAGTAATACCTGTTAAGAAAGAGGTTAATGCGACCCCTAAGAAGAGCCCACCATATTTCTTACGACGATCTGGTTCTACACTGTGATACATGGCTAGTGCTGCAGCAGGTAAACCAAACATCATGGTAGAGAATCTTCCAGCAAAGAAACGAGTTCCTTCAGTGAACAGACCTTGGTGTGATGGATCGGCTAATTGAGCAAAGAAGATATTTTGTGCCCCAGCAATTTGAATACCAGCCACAGTTTCAACTCCACCTAGCTCGGTATACCAGAACATTGGATAGATGGCATGGTGTAGGCCGACGGCACCGCTAAGTCTCATTAAAAAACCATAGAAGAAGGTTCCGATTGCGCCTAGTTTAGAAATGGTTTCACCCGTTGAAATAAGGGCTTGTTGGAATGGTGGCCAGATTAAGTAGAAGAAGGCACCAATTAAAATTGAGGCAAAACTTGCGACGATTGGAACAAATCTTGATCCGCCAAAGAATCCTAAGACTTGAGGAAGTTGGATATTGTAGTAACGGTTATGCAACCAGACGACTACTGATCCGACGGCGATAGCTCCGATGACGCCTGTGTCGATGGATGTTCCTTCTGCTGAGAACAATCCAATTAGAGCAGAGATGGTTGCGCTCATCACAAGATATCCGACGACCCCTGCTAGGGCAGCTGTGGCTTTATCGCGTTTGGCTAGTCCAATACATAAGCCTACGCAGAGTAATAATGATAAATTAGCAAAGATAACATTTCCTGCTGAGCTCATGACTTGGAAGATGGCTTGTAGTGCCGCATTATCCAATACTGGATAGGTTGCGACGGTGGTCGGATTGGATAGAGCGCCACCAATTCCTAATAACAACCCTGCTGCAGGGAGGATTGCGATTGGGAGCATGAACGCTTTACCAATTTTTTGTAGTTGTTTAAACATACACTCTTTCTCCTTGGGCTTTCGCCATATTAACTACTTTCGTTGATGATGTTTTCAATGTGTAAACTTAAGTAGGCTTTTTCTCCTTGAGTAAAACTAAATCCATATTCTTTATCAATGATTTGTGAGAGTTTATTAGCAATGCGATAGGATTCAGGATATTTGTCTTGAATCACATCGACCAGCGGATTGTGTAGAGAAATATTGTCTAAGGATCTCTTAATCGCAAACTTAATATGGGTGATGATTCTTTGTCGCATGAAAGAATCTTGTGGAATGGTAATGTCTGCTTCAGTCTCGATTAAGTCGATACAGGTTGAGACGACTCCAACAATTAAGGTGCTGACACTGGCTAATTCACCTACTCTGGCTCCGTGAATATGCATTGTAATGAAACTTGCTTCAGATTCAGGTAGTTTAACGTTGAGACGTTTGTTGATCATTTCTACCACTTCACAGGCATAGGCATATTCTTCGGGGTACATGAATTTTGTTTCATCAATGAACAAGTTGTTAAGTTCAACATTGTTTTTCATCCGTTTGAGAGTAAAAACAAGATGGTCCAATAAGGTGATGTGAATCTTTTCATCATATTTACTACCGAATCGCTTGATTAATCCGCTAATAATATCTTCTGAAATTTGGATCACTTCTTCGTCGCTTCTTAAGACTAAGTCTTCATAGGCATTGAGTTGTTTTATGTCATGAATTTGATAGATTTTTTCTGCTTCTAAAAGCTCGATATGGTCTCCTGCTTTCTTACCAAAGGCGATGCCCTTGCCAAAAAGAATGACTTCTATACTTCGATAGTCACATAAAGCAATGTTATGGGTGAGTGCCTTAATAAGTGTTGCGGCTTCTTTCATATTGCCTCCAAAAAACATAAAAGCCCACGAAACCCCCAGTGGTATTCATGGGCTAATCCCTTAGAATTAAAGTCGGACGCCTTATTTGTGTCCATTATATCACGATTTTTTATCTTGTAAATAAAAAATATTATTTTTAAACTCATCCGTTTATAATTAATAACTGTGTAAAGGAGTCTACTATGCCTAAACAATTTCCTATCGCAGTTGTATTAATTATTATTATGAGTTTTTTCAAGTTGGACAAGAAATAAAATGAAGGGAATCAATATCAAGAAATGAGTCAATCCTTTGCTTTTACAAGACAAGGTAAAGAAACAATTATGAATTATCAGGATATTGAAGATTGGAATTTAGCGGGTAAAGACCTCATTGTTTTGGATAGAAGACAGGAAGCTCGGATACATTTAAATTGGTTTAGACCTAAAATTCTTTTGGAACAACTATTAAGAAAACAAGAAAAAGGAGATTTTATTTATCAGGGAGATAAAGAGATTTCGGTTGCGGATATTGTCCTACAAAGACTTATAAGAAAAGCGAATAGACCATAAAAAAACTTCAAAAATGAAGTTTTTTTACAGAATAGTAATGATTGAGTCAACACTGAGTTGTGGGACTTCGTTGGGGGTCAGTAGTATGGCACCTGGTAATAGCTCATCCTCTATTTTGAAATACATTGATACATGGCCTAGTTCCATTAAATTCTTATTGGCGATTTCACCTACTTGTTGGATGGTGTATTCTTTATCATCAAAGTAGATTTTGCCTCCAACTTTTAATGGTTGTGTTTCAATGGATTCTGTTGGTTTGTGGATGATACAGACGTCTCGAAGTCCCTCTGGTGCAGACTCGTTGAACAAGACTAAAAGAGGAAAACTCTCGAAATAGGCTTGTTCACCAATTTCAGTTACAATTGTTTTATACATAAATACCTCGACAATTCGTTTGTGAATTAAACCTATTTTAACATATTCTATTATTTGGGGTTAACATCTAGCTATTAACAATGTGGAAAACATTCATTAAAAAGTTAAGCCGGATAATATTATCTAGATTAATTTTTCAATTAATAAACCATAAAATAAGCTTGATAACAGATTGAATGTAAAAAGATGTTTGTTATAATGAACTCAGCTCATTGTAAAATTGTGGAGGTAGTTCTTTGGAATATCTAGGACTCATCTCATTTTTAGTCGTTTTTTGGAGCTTACAGGTTTATTTAGCATATCAACAAAACAAAACGATCATTAAAGAGATTCAAGACATTCAGCGAACCCACCACTCTGGACACTTAGGGGTTGGACAAAGGCGTTCGAAGTTTAATTTTGGATCAGGTGTGATTCTGATTATTGTGACCAATAATGATGGTCTAATCGTAGCTGCTCGCTTATTAAAAGGGGTTAGCGTTTTTAAGCGATTTGAAACAATGGAATCTATCCTGAATTTTTCTGTTGCTTTAGCTTACCAAAAAATAGAAGATAAAAAGATTAAAGAAGCATTTAAAGAGGCAATCAACAATATTAATCTTGAACGCACCAACAATCAGCTAAGTGATCTTTCGCTCGTTTAATCGAGCCCAGGAGGAGTCTTAATGGACTTTTTAGTAAATCTGGCCGAAAGTTTCATTGGTATTTTTAATGCTGGTGGAGAAAATTTTATGGGACTTGTCGTTGGCATCGTCCCAACATTAGTAGTATTACTTACGGCTATTAACGCCTTTATAGGCTTGGTCGGTGAAGAGAGAGTGACTCGCTTCGCCCAAAAATTAACTGGAAACTTCTTTACGCGTTATACGTTGTTTCCACTTGTGGCTGTGTTCTTTGTAACTAGTCCAATGGCCTTTAGCTTTGGACGGTTCTTAAAAGAAAAACAGAAGCCCGCCTTCTATGATTCGGCTGTTTCGTTTGTACACCCGATTCTTGGAATCTTTCCTCATGCCAACTCGGCTGAACTATTTGTATGGACAGGAATCGCCTCGGGTATTACAGGTTTAGGCCTTAATGTGACACCGCTGGCAGTTCGTTATTTTATCGTTGGTTTGATTGTCATCTTTATTAGAGGGGTTTTAACTGAATGGTTAACTCATCGTCTATGGAAGAATGAGAGAGAACTTGAAGTCAATGGAAGTTTAGAGGAAAGTGTATGAATCAAAGAGTCAAAATTGTAAAAGGAGCCAAGGGCTGGGGTGGCCCATTAGTCTTAGAGAAAACCCAAGAAAAAAACATCGTGGCATCAATAACTGGAGGAGGGATTCATCCAGTTGCCCAAAGAATTGGTGAAGTTTTAGGGGCTGAAGTTGTCGATGGTTTTAAAAACAAGGTAGAACCTGAAAACATGATCTGTGCCGTTATCGACTGTGGTGGGACTGCCCGTTGTGGTGTTTATCCACGCTTAGGGGTACCAACTGTCGATGTCATGGCGGCATCACCATCAGGACCTTTACATCAATTCATTAAAGATCATAATTTTGTTTCGGATGTTAGTGTTAATGATGTTTTGAGTACGGATGAACAGTCTAGCTACCCTAAGGTTGATGTGCCTAAACATACAGTTGAATCGGCTAAATCTGAGGTTGCTGCTCAAGGTGGTTTCTTTGGTTTAATCACCAGTATGGGACGTGTCATTGGTAAGTTTGTTAACACCTTCTATCAAGGAGGTCGTGACGCAATTGAGACAATCATTAAAAACATCTTACCGTTTATGGCCTTTGTGTCTGTCATTGTTGGTTTCATCATGTATACTGATATTGGAAACATGTTAGCTAACTTAGTTAAACCATTAGCTGGAAATATTGTTGGGTTATTAATCTTATCGTTTATTTGTGCGATCCCAATCTTATCACCAGTTCTAGGACCTGGGGCAGTTATCGCCCAAGTAGTGGGTGTATTATTAGGAGTAGAGATTGCTAGAGGGAATATCCCTCCTTCACTAGCTCTACCAGCCTTATTTGCGATTAACTCTCAAGTAGGTTGTGACTTTATTCCTGTTGGATTAACGTTGGCTGAATCTAAACCTTATACCGTTGAGGTTGGGGTACCGGCATTGCTCTTTACGAGAATGGTGACTGGACCAATCTCAGTTTTAATTGCTTATTTATTCAGTTTCAACCTATATTAAAAAAAGGAGATAATCTTTATGAAGAAACAGTGTGTTGTAATTGGATCGGGACCAGGAGGTTATGTTGCCGCCATTCGAGCTAGTCAGAAAGGACTTCAATGTGTTGTCATCGAAGATCAAAATATTGGAGGTGTCTGTCTAAATGAGGGCTGTATTCCTTCTAAAGCGTTGATTGAGGCTGGACATTACTATCAAAAAACACTCTCTAGAAATCCTTATGGGGTTAAAGTTGAGGGGTCTAGTTTAGATTTTAGTGCGACCCAATCTTGGAAGGACAAGCGTGTGGTCTATAAGCTGACTAAAGGAATTGAAATGTTATTAACTAAAAATAATGTTGAAATTATTAGAGGTCATGCACAGTTTATTGATGATTCAACACTTCTAGTTAATGGTCAAGAGATTGAGTTTGAACACTGTATTATTGCTACTGGCAGCACACCGATTCTCTTAAAGAATATTGAACTATCTGACAATGTGGTTGATTCAAAAGGTGCTTTGAATTTTGAAAATGTCCCAGAACATTTAGTTGTTGTAGGTGGTGGATATATTGGCTCTGAGTTAGCCAGTGCCTACCGTGATTTAGGCTCACAAGTTACCATTGTTGAAGCAGCAGAAGATATCTTATTAAGTTTTGATCAGGAAATGGTTGCGTTAGTTAAGAAGAATTTTAAACAACGAAAAATAAAACTGTTAACGAGTCACTTTGTTGATGAAATAATCGATCAACAAGATAAAGTCATTGTTAAGGTTAAACATCAAGAGGAAATCATTGATATTGAAGCGGACAAAGTCTTATTAAGTATTGGTAGAAGACCTAATTCACAGAGTTTGAACTTAGAGAAAACAAGTATTGAAGTTGATGAAAAGGGCTATATTATAACGGATGAATTTGGTCAAACAAATAATAGTAAGGTCTATGCTATTGGGGATGTAACCCATGGTTTAGCGCTGGCCCATAAAGCGAGTTATGAAGCTAAGGGAGTGATTGAGAATATTCTTGGTGAATCAGTGAATATCAAGGATAAAGTAATTCCTGCCATTGCCTTTGTTCAACCAGAATGTGCCAGTGTTGGCTTACAACTTAAAGATATTGGTGAAGGGCATCTTGTTTCTAAGTTTGACTATGCGGCTAATGGTCGTGCTATGACCTTAAATGAAAATCAAGGGTTTGTACGTTTAATTGCTGATAAGGAATCGGAAGTTTTAGTAGGTGCTCAAATTGTTGGGCTTAATGCTTCAGAACTTATTGGTGAGTGTGCCTTAGCAATAGAGAACAAATTGACAATAAAACAAGTGACTGAGACTATTCATGCTCATCCAACCACTAATGAAATGATTATGGATGCGGCTGAAGATTTATTGGGACTTCCAATACATGGTTAATTGATTGAGAGTGTATCGAAAGGTACACTCTTTTATATAAAAAAACATCCGGTTAGGATGTTAGAGATTTTTGAAGTCATCGCTCCAAGTAATTTTTTCGTTTTTGAGACTACCCTCAACAATCTTAATTTTGGCGTTACCCGCTATTTCAACGGCTTGAGTATCGTCGGTCACATCTAAATGTTGTTGGTTGATAATTTCGTAGGCTTCTATTAAGATTTTTGTTTTAAAGGCTTGAGGAGTTTGAGCCCCCATTAATCTGTCACGATCAATGGTTTTTTTCACATAGCCATCTTCAACAATTTTTATTGTGTCTTTCATTTTAATGGCACATAAGACGGCGTCTTCATGTTGGATTGTGTCTAAGATTTTATCAATTAATGATAGATCGATGAATGGTCGGTTTCCATCATGGACTAAAACGACTTCTTCTTTTACTTCTAATAAACCGTTATAGACTGAGTCTTGTCTTCTGGCACCGCCTAAAACATGTTGTATTTTATCTCCAGTATATTCACTTGTGATTAAGTCATAATCATCTTTTGAACAGACTAAAATAATTTGAGTACAACGATTGTCGTTGTTAAAAAATTCTAGTGTTTTACCTAGAATTGTATTTTGGTGTTTGTTCATATAATAAAGGACTTTATTATAACCTAAGCCGGCTCTTAATCCTTTGCCGGCGGCGACGACTAAGGCAGTGTAACTCATATTAATTATTGTCGTTAGAGATGGAAATGATACGGTTATTCATGGATGAACCTTGGACGATTTTAATCTTAGTGTTAGAAGTTAATTCAACCGCTTGGGCATCTTCCATAACTGTATCTTGGTGTTCAAATATTTTTAAATAGGCATCTATAATTAAACTGGTTTCAAAAGCTTGAGGGGTTTGGGTGATCATTAGATTAGAACGATCTATTGTTTTGGTCACATAATCATCGTTTACTTCTTTAATTGTATCAGCTACGTTAATGGCTAGGATGGCTGCTTTTTCTGTTTCCATCGCATCTAATAATCGATCGATGCTATCAGTATCGACCCAAGGACGGGCTGCATCATGGATTAAGACGATGTCTTCTTTGACGGCCATTAAACCTAAAAAGACAGATTCTTGTCTAGTTGGTCCTCCGTTGACATGAACTATTTTTTCGTGGGTATGACCTAAGACAACCTCTTTCATATCTTTTGGGTTAGTTACAATGACTACTTGAGAACATCGTGGGTCATCTAAAAATAACTGTGTTGATTTTTCAAGAACAGTCGTTTGGTATTTCTTAAGGACTTTAAACATCTTATCGTAAGATTTTCCTTTTGAGACGCCTTTTCCAGCAGCGATCATTAATGCAGTGTATTTCATAGTGTTTAAACCTCTAACTTTGTCAATAATTATATCATACTATCAAAAAGCTTTGGTTAAGATAGTTTAATGAAATTGTTGAATTCTCTCGATATTTTGCGTTAATAAGGAACTCAAGCTGATACAGAATATCATTTGCATATCAGTGCTATCTGTATTGTATTTCTTGCTGTTTGAAGAATCTAGCTTGAGTAGTTGTCAAAATGTTGACAGTTAAATTTTTTATTCAGCTATTTTTCGCCAAGTGTTACCTCGTTGGTTGAAAACTCACTACTTTTTAAAATAAAAGTTTAAAGTATACTTTAAATAATATTGATTTTTAAAAAAATTTAAAGTGTACTTTAAATAAAGGAGTCATTATGATTATAAGAACTAGCTATCTTAATCGAGTAAAAAAGCTTATTGATACGGAATTTATAAAAGTTATTACTGGTGTTAGACGTAGTGGAAAGAGCTTCTTACTCATGTCTGTAAGAGATTATCTATTAAGTTTGGGTATGAAAGACAAACAAATCATTTATATTAATTTCGAAGATTTAACTTATGTCGATTTGTTAGAAGACTTAAATTTATTTCAACATATAAAAAACTTAAATAATGATGACCGTCTTTACTTACTATTTGATGAAATACAAGAAGTGAATCAATGGCAAAAACAAATTAATAGTATGCGCGTGTCATTTGATTGTGATATTTATATTACTGGGTCAAATGCGACATTATTATCGGGTGAACTTTCAACTTATTTAACCGGACGATTTGTTGAGATTGAAATGTATCCATTAAGTTTCAAAGAATATCTTGAATTTAAAAAATATGATTTAAATCAAGGAAGTAAATATTTAGAAGAATATTTAAAGTATGGCGGTTATCCGTCGATCGTTTTACAAAATGAAGAAAGCTTAAAAAAGGATGTTCTAATAGGTATTTTTCAAAGTATTCTTTGGAGAGATATAGCTCATCGATCTACGATTAAAGACCCAGATGGATTAGAAAGAATTGTAAAATTCTTAATAGACAATATTGGCAATACGGTATCAACCAATAAAATTGTGAACACTTTAAAGAGTCATGGCAAGAAAATAAGTAATCCAACTGTTGATTCATACCTTCATTTTTTAGTCCAATCATTTATGTTTTACAAAGTGACTCGATATGATATTAGAGGGAAAGAGTACCTTGATAGTCAAGCGAAATATTACTTAGTGGACTTAGGTTTTGTCTTGAGCACACTTGGGAAATCACATTCAAATAGAGGCTCAAAAATAGAAAATTTAGTTTTCTTAGAGTTGAAACGAAGAAAGTATGATGTATTTGTTGGAAAGTATAATACCCTTGAAATTGATTTTGTTGCCAATGCACCTGATGAAACATTATATATTCAAGTTACTGATCAAATACCTAAAAAGAGTCAACGAGAGACAAACAATTTACTACATTTGCCAACAGGTCATCGGAAGTTGATTGTAACCAACAATTGGGAAGATGTCGGTTTCTATGAAGGAATAGAAATTATCCATATAACAGATTTTTTGTTGAATCAGTAAAAAGATAGAATAATGAATAAATTGAAGTGTAACTAAATAGACTTATCATTTACTTTACAAGGGTTTTGTGGTAGAGTAACTAGGCGAATAGATAATAATTTATTCCTTGCTCGAAAGGGCCATTAGACCAAAAGGAGGTGTACGATGAGAAAGTATGAATTAATGTACATCGTAAACGCAAATCTTGAGGAAGAAGCAAGAACTGCTTTAATTGAGAGAATGCATGCCATTCTAACAGATCATGGGGCAACCCTTGAAAATGTTGACGAATGGGGTTTACGTGAATTTGCTTATGAAATTAATTTTATGAAGCAAGGGTACTACGTTGTGACAACATTCAACGCTCCAGACTCAACTGGAATCGATGAATTTGACCGTATTGCGTTAATCAATAAAGATATTGTCCGTCATTTAATTATCAAACTTGATGAAGAGGTGTAATTAGAATGAATAAAGTATTATTAATTGGACGTTTAACAAAAGATCTTGAACTAAGCAAAACCCAAAATGGGAAATCTTATGCACGTTTTACTTTAGCAGTAAATCGTCGTTTCAGATCCAACGATCCACAAGGACAAGATGCTGATTTTATTTCATGTGTTGTTTGGGATAAACGCGCAGAAACAATGTATCAGTATTTAGGCAAAGGCTCACAAGTGGGTATCGAAGGTCGAATTCAAACAGGAAGTTATGAGCGTGATGGACAAAGAGTCTATACAA
>CAYFSJ010000026.1:0-17790 GCA_964345765.1 uncultured Erysipelothrix sp. | reverse complement strand
GAAATCGGGTAAAATTAAATTGTCGTTATTGGGTAATTTTTGATTGACATTAACAAGCACAAGAAGAAAGCCGTAACTTAAGTGAAAACACACGCTGGGGAATCGCAAGAAAATATGAAAACGGTGTGGTGTTGGTCAATCACAAAAAGTTTTTAGGATACACAAAAGATGAGGATGGCGAGCTGGTCATCGTACCGGAACAAGCGAAGCTTGTCAGAAGAATCTATCGTCTTTATCTTGAAGGGCTAAGCACACAGCAGATAGCGAATACCTTTATGGAAGAAGGTATCAAGACAGTGACTGGAAAGGATAAATGGCATGATACTGTCATCGCAAAGATACTCCAGAACGAAAAATATATGGGCGATGTTCTGCAACAAAAGACATATACAGTGGATTTCCTTACGAAAAAGAGGGTAAAAAATGACGGCATCGTGCCTCAGTATTATATTGAAGATAACCATGAAGCAATTATACCAAAAGAACTTTTTTACCAAGTACAGGAAGAAAGGGCAAGGCGAGCAAGTCTTCATAAACCATCTATAGCAAGGAGGGCAAAGAAAGAAAAAAGCAAGTATAGCTCGAAATATGTGCTCTCGGACATTCTGGTCTGCGGGGAATGCTCCCACCCTTATCGAAGGCAGACCTGGTCAAGGAACGGAATACTTACTCCCGTGTGGCGATGTGAAAGCAGATTATTAAATGGAACAAAAAAATGCAAGCATTCCGCCACCTTGAAAGAAAAACCCCTACAGGAAGCAATTATGAAGGCTGTGGATAGTGTAGTTGAAAATCAAAGGGAGCTTGTAGGAGCATTCAGGGAGAATGTGATCCGGGTGATCGGTAACTACACAACAAAAAACATAAAAACAGAGTTTGATGAGGAAATTAACAAACTGCAAAAGCAGCTCCTTAACTTAATCGAAGAAAATGCAAAGCAAGGAGCCGTCAATGAAGATTTTGATGAGCAGTATAGAAAAATTGCGGAAGAAATGCAAACTCTTAAGATGAAAAAATTAAAGCTGGCAAGAGAACAGAAGCTGGCTGGTGAGTACGAGCAAAGGGTGGATGGAATGGACTCTTGCCTTGGCAGGGTAAGCTGCAGGGTCGGAGAGTTTGATGAGGATTTAATCAGACGCTTGATACTTAGAATCAAGGTTATCCATGAATCTAAAATTGAAATTCACTTTAAATATGGCATCATTATGGAACAAGAAATTGAGTTTTATGAAGATTAATACGATGATGAAGGCCTTAATGGATGCTCCAGTGTGTAGAATTAGGCAGGGGTGGGGTTCCCGCTCCTGCTGAAAACTACTAAGACTAAAATCCTCGGTCCGCTGTGGGTTTTATTGTTAGTAGTTTTTCTTTACAAATAATACATCGAAACATGGTAATTATTGTGTTATGATTAATATGGCAATAGTGTAAAAAGATTTATCCGTTAAAGATTTCAATAAAGCAATTGCGGACATTATCTTTAGAATATTGATTTAATTTTAGACAAATAAGTTGCGATAATTGTCATTACAGGTGCAAAACTATGAGGTGGAAAAATGGGATTATTTGATATATTCAAAAAGAAAACCAAAGAAAGGAGTTTAGTGCCCACAGCACAGGAAGCGTTATTAAAGCAGACAGCTACTATACCTGATTCCGAGAAGAAATATTATCAGCCGGATCCCTATTATAAGGCAAAATCACACGAAGGAACACCTTTTGAAAGTGAAGTAGTATCTTTTGAACAGAGAAAAAATACGTCTATTCCATCTAATAATGGCTTGTACGTTCCTGAGATCTTAATGCTTCATTTTTGTAAGAAATATCCTAATCCCAAGGGAGGATACCCTGGGTATTGGTGGTATAAATATGGCATTCGGGATGTAGGTTTTGTTTATGAATCCTTAGTGGAGCATGGTTTCCTAATTATTAATGATAAAACAGGTAAATACGAGCTTACAAATCTCGGTAAAACTGAACTTGAAGGGAATGCATATGTGCCGTATATGCATAGTCACCGCAAATATACTACATTTACCATATGGGGTTTGAATCAATTGTTAGGCACCGGCGATAAAAGCGGCTACATGGAAATCATAGAGAAAAACATGCCGATATTGATAATAGAAATGAAGAGAGCAATAAGTCTTTCATGAAAGAATTGAAAGTGATTGATCCGGAAGGCTATAGGTTGTTGAAAAGTCAGGACAAGCAGATAAAAGCTGTTCAGGCTGCTGACGAGAAATATGCTGAAGATAAAGATATTGATTGGATTATCAACTTTTGGGAAGAAATATGGGAGGATGGCGGTCCCAAGTTTGAAGGCTCAGGGTGGATGTTCAGATTGCCTGATTTGTACATTAAGGCCAAAAAATATGATGATGCCATGCTTATTGTACAGAAAATAAAGAAAACTAAAGGGTCATATTATTTAAATAAGGCTAACAGTTATAGTGCTAAAATTGAAGAGCGTCAAGCAAAGGAAATTGCTAAGAAAATGAAATAAGGGGTGCAATATAAACGACCATGATGATAATCGAATTGGGTATCGTGTGAAAAAAAAGGGGTAGAAATATAGAATCTACCCCCTTTTCCAATACGATTTGATAAATTATATAGGGGTTAGATGATACCGCAGATGGGAAAAGGAAACATATCAAGGTTAACCCTTTTAATTATCACCCAACTTGATAGGATTCACAAGGGGGTTAAGGTTCAAAAAAGAGGTGAAGGCCATAAAACTTATAAAAATGGCATATCTCTACGACGCTACTTTTTTATAAATAATAATTTTGAATTTTATCCGACACTTCGGCATGCTCAATTGTATTAGTAGTGAAAGGGGGGCAAAGCTATGACAAAATCTTTGTTGCGTACGAACAAAGAGATTGCGGAGATATATAAGCGCCAAATGAAAACAGTCTACCGAGTCTGCTTCGCCTATATGAAGAATCCCTCCGACACTGAAGACGCCGTTCAGGACACATTTTATAAGATGATAAAGTCTGGAGTGGTTTTTGAGAGCGAGGAACACGAAAAGGCGTGGCTCATTCGAACCGCAACGAATGTTTGCAAAAACAGCGTTAAGCACTGGTTCAGAAAGCGCGTGGACTTGGCAGACTATGAAAACTTGCTAAGTACAGAGAATATCGAAATCGATGATACATTTGAAGTAGTCATGAGCTTGCCCGACAAATACAAGACGGTGGTCTATCTCTACTACTACGAAGGCTACAAAACACCGGAGATTTCAAATATACTCCAAAAACCGCAATCCACAATCCGGAACTATCTGCATGAGGCACGCGGTGTCCTCAAAGAAAAATTAGGCGGTGATTTCAATGAAGAATAAGCGAATCGTTGATTCATGGAACAAAATCGAGCCTGACGCTACCGCCGAAGCGCGGATGCTCGACTCGATACTCGCCCATACCCATTCGGGCGAAGCTGAAGAAGGAAAGGTGATAACGATGAATAAAGTATTTAATTGGAAACGGTTGGCTCCCATTGCTGCTTGTTTTGCTTTGGCGATTGCCATAACCATCCCGTTTCTAAATAATGGCAGCGGTGATTTCGACCTTCCGTTGTCAGATAAAGGTATCAAAGTTAGCTATGTAAATAAGGTTCCAAATATAAACACGAGCAACTCTCTTGTTTATCTGACTGAAGATGAACTTCTGGCAGGTGTGTATGAAGGATACCCAGTTTCAGTTTTCTTTGGCACAGTAATAGAAGTGAAAAATATATGCTTAGATTTTGGCGACGGAAGCGATAATTACCGTGCTATTGCGAAGATTGAGGTTGGGGATGTTCTCCGCGGAGACATGGAAGCTGGAGATACTGTCAGCGTTTTACTTCCTGCTCCCGTTGGGGTTGAAGGGGTTAAAACTTCAGACACGGGCATTTCTTCTCAAATGGCTGTAGGTGTGACGGGGATTTTCACACCCATGAAATATGATGAAACATCTGTGATTGAGCAAAGTGGCAAAGAAATACATTTGCTTGACCTTGCTGGGTATGGGCTCCCTGACGGTGAGCGGTGGGCTTTCCTTGAAACAGAAAATGGATTGCAATACGCCCACGAAGCTTATCCGTCGCTCATCGACGCAGAAAACCTCGATGATGTGAAGGAGTTTATCCTTTCAAAAATCAAATAACACACAGATATAGTGACGGCCTACGGATCTCAGTTTCGTGGGCTGTCATTGCTTTTCTATTTATACGCAACTCTGCCTCGTAGGAATCCCCAATAATAGATCTATTATTGGGGATTCCAAAACAATTATTAAATGCACAGTAGCTTTTGGTCAAATTATGCAAGCAAATTATCCTATCTGCAGATGTGTCGAGTAAAGAATTCATCGCACTGAGCCCTGTCTTATAGTATCAGTTTCCGCAAGGGAGGAATTAGTAGAATGTTTATATTGATATCTATTAAAAACTGCTAAGACTAAAACCTTCAGTATGCTGAGGGTTTTATTGTTGGCAGCTTTTATCTTTGCTAAATTAGACATCCTAAAAAGAAAGTTGTCATGTTATAATTAGCATAATTATTTTATAAGAACAAGTGTTGAGTGTTGGAATTATTGAAAATATACCCTGACGCCAAGGGGGTACCAGGCTCAATGGTCATCAGAATCACAGCAACAAGTCAGGCTGATCGTCAACAACTACAACAGAATGCCGATAATGAGAAAGCAGCTTATGATAGTATCTATGGTCTTGAGTTGGAGTATGAAATTTTAAAAGATCGTTATACCGTTGACCGGATTTTTAGATACTCTGAAGTGGATTTAGTACAATTAACACAAACTGGTTTCTTTGGTGAAGATGTTCTTCAAGCACCAACCTATATTTCTCTACAAGTGACTTTAGATCAATTTGTTAGAGATGGATATTCATGTGATTTCTAAACCATGGCTTGCCGTGGTTTTTTTTGATAAAATATTGCTATGGATAAATTCAAATACTACTTAAAGAAATATCAATTTCTCGTTTATCTAATTGGTCTCAGTTTAGCGGTTATTGGCTCAATTGAAGTCTTTTGGGGACAATACGATAATCTGTTTAAACAAATCTGGATTGTTATTTTTAGTGTGGTTAAATTGTTCTTATTTCAACCATTACAGGCAGTGACAAATGCTGATAATCCACTGATTTATGATTTAGCCATTATCATGGCTCCAATTGGGACGGTGATTGGTCTTTTTAGTGTGTTTGATACGCTTTATCAAAATCTACGCTTAAAGTTAATTCACTTTAATCAAAAACATTTAGTAGTTTTAGGGTCAAATGATTTAGCGGTTAAGTTTAGATGAAACAGCTTGATCAGTTTTTAGAAATATTTCATAGCCAGGGGTATGAAGCTTATGGTGTGGGTGGATGTGTTAGAGATTATTTACTTAATCGAAACATTAATGATTATGATGTCACCACTAACGCAACCCCTCAACAAATGATTGAACTTTTTAAGGGGTACAAACTTAATACGGTTGGTAGTCGTTTTAATACAATTGGGGTATATTATCAAGGGCAATGGTTTGAGTGTACGACGTATCGAATTGAAGCGGATTACATTGATGGACGACATCCTAGTAGGGTTGTTCAAACAAAGAATCTTAAGGATGATCTAAGTCGACGAGATTTTACAATTAATGCGATGGCCTATGCCAAAGGTGAGATTGTAGATTTATTTAAGGGTCAACAAGACCTTAAGAATCAGATTATTAGAACTGTCAATAATCCGATTGATCGTTTTAATGAGGATGCTTTAAGAATTCTTAGGGCTTTTAGATTAGCGAGTAAGCTAAACTTTAAAATTGAGACTGAAACATTAAGGGCAATTGATAAGACTTTTCCATTAATGAAGAATCTTTCTAAAGAGCGGATCACTCAAGAAATGATTGGAATGATTATGGGTGACTCGTATAATGAATTGATAGAGAATTATGGTGACATCCTAGAAAAGATTTTTAAGTGCAAATTTCTACCGATTAATCATCAAAAAACCTTTGAGGCAAGGTTTGTGGCGACTACTAGAGATTGTGATTTAAGTCAATTAAAGTTAAGTAAACAAAAAAGAGAAACAATTTCAATAATTGCCCAATTTAAAGATTATCAGTTTAATAAAATTGATTTCATTAAGTTTATGAATAAAAATTCAGATTATACAATTGATAGAATGATTGATTATCATCAATTAGATTTTGAAATACAGCCAAGTGAGGTCATCTATTTAAAAGATTTAGCGATTAATGGTCATGATTTGGTTGCGCTCAATATTAAAACAAAGGATAGAGCTAAGCTATTGGATAAGTTGTTAGAGATGGTTATTGAGAAAAAAATTGCTAATGAGAAAGAGGACTTAATTGATTTCGTTAAGAATGTTGATAATCTCTGACAGATCATCAATGATCCAGTCTGCTTGACTTAAATCTATCTCATAAAATTTATTTCTAAGAGCGATGCAGGTCATGCCTGCATTTTTTGCGGCTAAAATTCCTGGAATTGAATCCTCGATAACGATGCATTCTTCGATCTTAGCATTCATTTTTTTAGCAGCGGTTAGATAAATTTCGGGATGAGGTTTTGTTTCTTTAAATTGGTCTCCTGATAGAACAAAATTAAAATATTGATCAATGGATAAATCATTGATGATTTTGTGTATAAATTCGAGTGGGGAACTTGAGCAGATGGCTAATTGATAATTGTTTTCTACTAGAAATAAGAGTAAGTCATCAAGAGCTCTCATTTTCATGTGATTAAAGTTTTCGTTTTCAATTGGTGTTAGTTGGTTGGTGAAATGTTCAAAATCATGTGGGAGTGGCTCACTTGAAAAGGATTGAAGAATGGCATTGGTTTGTTTTTGTGAGGTGCCAATAATCCTTTTCAATTTGTTGATATCATAATTAATATCGAGTGCTTTTAGTGCAGTTTCATATCGCTTAACAAAGTATGGTTCGCTATCAATGATGATGCCGTCCATATCAAATAAAATGGTCTTTTTCATAACTTCATTCTATCTGAGTTTATAAGACTTCTCAAATACTTTAAATAGTTTTTAAAAATTGGTTAGATTAGCTATAATTATGATGTGGAAAGAAAGAGGGGCAATCATGTTAGATATTCGAGTTTTTGAAAATTATGAAGAATTAAGTAAGGAAGCTGCTCAAATTATTAAAGAGACAGTAGCTCAAAAGAAAGATGCGGTCTTAGGTCTTGCGACTGGGTCAACGCCAATTGGTTTGTATAAAGAACTGATTAAACTAAACCAAGCAAATGAAATTGATTTTAGTGAAGTTAAAACAGTTAACTTAGATGAGTATCTAGGTTTAGATGGAGAACATGATCAAAGTTATCGTTATTTTATGAATGAGAATTTGTTTAATCACATTAATATTAATAAGGAAAACACGTATGTTCCTAATGGTGTTTCTGATGACCCTAATCAAGCGAGTGCTCAGTATGATGAGTTACTAAAAGAAATGGGTAGTGCGGATATTCAAGTGTTGGGGATTGGTGCTAATGGGCATATTGCCTTTAATGAACCAGATGAAACTTTGAACATTAATACACATGTCACTGATTTATTAGATTCTACGATTGAGGCTAATGCGCGTTTCTTTGATTCAAAGGATGAAGTTCCTAAACAAGCAATTACAATGGGAATAGGCTCAATTATGACAGCTAAGAAGATTATTCTTTTAGCTAGTGGTAGTAACAAGGCAGATGTTGTTAAACAACTAGGGGATGAGTTTGTTACGACTCAAAATCCTGCGACTCTGTTGAAATTACATCCAAATGTTATTGTGTTAGTTGATAAAGAGGCAGCTGCTAAATTAGGGTAAGAGAAATCTTCCTTTTTTGTTGGGTATCGCTTGATTTAAGTTTCTAATAATTGTATAATCTTCAATGGCACTTAAGCCAATTGTAGCCCCGGAAACTACTATTGGAAAAAGGAGAATTGACATATGCGTCAAACAACAATGGCAAAACCATCTACTGTCGTAAGACAATGGTATGTCGTGGATGCTGCTGGCCAAACACTTGGACGTTTAGCTACACAGGTTGCGACATTATTACGTGGTAAACATAAAGTGGATTTTACTCCTCATGTTGACTGCGGTGACTACGTTATCGTTATTAATGCTGATAAAGCAGTAGTAACTGGTGATCAAGATTTCAAAAAAATGTATTATCGTCATACAGGGTACCCTGGTGGGCTTAAAACTCGTTCAACTCGTGAAATGAGAGAAAAATATCCAGTACAATGGGTAGAAAAAGCGATCATGGGAATGCTACCACATACAAAACTAGGCGATGTTCAACGTACCCACTTATTTGTATATACTGGGGATCAACATCCACACCAAGCTCAACAACCAATTGAGTATAAATTGAAAGGGTAATTAAATTATGGCTAAAACTAAAACTGTACAATACAAGGGAACAGGTCGTCGTAAACAATCAGTTGCCCGTGTCTATTTAACTCCTGGTACTGGTGTTATTACGGTTAATGGTAAATCTTTAGAAGATTATCTACCAACTGAAGTTCAACGTATGGTTGTTCGTGCTCCATTTGAATTAACTGAAACATTAAATACTTTTGATACAAATATTAATGTTTTCGGTGGTGGATTCACAGGACAAGCAGGCGCTATGAGACATGGTATTTCAAGAGCTTTATTACAAGCTGGTGAAGACTATCGTTCAACGCTTAAGAGCGCTGGTTTCTTAACACGTGATCCACGTGCGAAAGAACGTAAAAAATACGGTCTTAAGAAAGCGCGTAGAGCACCTCAGTTCTCAAAACGTTAATCAAACGAATCAAACTCTCAATTTATTGCGAGTTTTTTCTTTCTCTAGCGTATAATAGAGCTAGAGAGGACATTGTGAATGTTTAAGAATAAAAAAGTAAACCTAAACCTTAATGATGAGGTTATCAGTCATCAGGAAATTGAGAAAGTTTTTACTAAAGAAAAGGCTAAAGAACAATTAAAGAGTCGTTTTTCAAAAGCGAAAGAAATATTAAATGATGACACAAAGACTGAACGTTTTTTACAACGCTTAGAAAAGAAGTTGAAAATCATTCCTTTTGCGGGTAAGAAACTTGCGTTAGTCCCAATACTTGCTTCATTATTTAGGAATTATGTTCGTAAAGAATATCGAGAGATTCCTATTGGTTCGATGATTGCGATAACGGCAGCACTTTTATATTTTGTTTCTCATATTGATTTTATTCCTGATGCACTACCAGTCATTGGGTATGTTGATGATGCAGCGGTTCTAGCCGTCTGTTGGAAACTAGTTGAGAGTGATATTAATGAATATTTACAATGGCGCGAAGAACATTACAAAGAGGTTAAATTTTAGGAGGCTTTTATGGCAAAATATGAAAATATTATAAATGGTTCAGTATCCAGTTTTGTTGATTACCTAATCAGAAATAAAGACCGGTTAGGAGCTAGTATCAGTTTAGAAGATTACACAGAAGTGATTGTAAATGATGTTGAAGTTAGTCATTATGTGTTTGAAAGATATTCTTATTTAGGAAAGAATCGTGTAAGTTTAAGCTTGACTTTAATTGGCTATAATAATCAAGTCCATATTAGTGCGATTACTTCAGGAGGTTCTCAAGCGGTCTTCTTAAAGATTAACACCTTTGGTGAGAATGCTTTTTTAGATAAGTTTATTGAATTAGTGAATCGATATTAAAAAAGAAGTTGGAAATCCAACTTCTTTAAAATTTATAAATGGTGGAGCGTAACGGGATCGAACCGTTGACCTCCTGCGTGCAAGGCAGGCGCTCTCCCAGCTGAGCTAACACCCCAAATTTAATCATCAAATAAAGAAATGGTGGGCCTGAATGGATTTGAACCATCGACCTCACCCTTATCAGGGGTGCGCTCTAACCAACTGAGCTACAGGCCCATCTCTCAATGATGCCTAGTTATAATACCACTTACCTATAGCTCTGTCAACCCACTTTCTCAAGAATTTTTTACAACTCAAATATCATTATTTAGGCCTTATAAGTTCACTTTTATTCAATATTAAGGAATTGGCATGGTACTTGACTAAAATAATTAGTGAGTTATAATAATTTTGGCACTTGATTGATAAGAGTGCTAGATTAGGAGGAAATATGTTAAAACCATTATTAGATCGAGTCTTAATTAAAAAACTAGAAGAAGAAAACGTGACAGCCAGTGGATTGGTTATCTCGCAAGAAAATAAAGAAGTACCAAATACTGGAACAGTCGTTGCGGTAGGTCCAGGAAAAACTGATGACAAAGGCAACAAAGTTGAAATGGCTGTTAAAGAAGGTGATGTTGTAATCTTTAAACAATACACAGGTACAGAAGTAGAAGATAGTAAAGAGAAATATGTCATTGTTGAAATGAAGGATATTCTCGCAATTAAAGAAAAGGAAGTGAAATAGATGGCAAAAGAAGTATTATACGGAAAGAATTCGCGTGAAGCCTTACTAACAGGTGTTGATACATTAGCCAATGCGGTCAAAATTACCCTTGGTCCAAAAGGTAGAAACGTCGTCTTAGAGAAAGCTTATGGTGCACCACTAATTACCAATGATGGTGTTACGATTGCTTCTGAAATTGAACTTGAAGACAAGTTTGAAAATATGGGCGCAAAATTAGTTTATGAAGTAGCAAATAAAACAAATGATAGCGCTGGAGATGGGACAACAACAGCAACCTTATTAGCTCAAACAATCATCCACCAAGGTTTAGAGTCTATTGATCGTAATAGCAATCCAGTCTTAATGAGAGAAGGAATTGAACAAGCAGCTAAAGCTGTCTCAGAACATCTTTTATCCCAATCAAAGAAAATTGAAAGTTCAGAAGATATCGCAAATGTGGCGGCTGTCTCAGCATCAAGTACTGAAATTGGTGAAATTATTTCTAAAGCCATGGAAAAAGTTGGACGTGATGGCGTAATTACCGTCGATGAATCAAATGATTTTGAAACAACATTAGAAGTGGTAGAAGGTCTTCAATACGACAAAGGTTATATTTCACCACTAATGGCAACCGACCGTGAAAAGATGGAGACAATCATTGAAAATGCCTATGTATTAGTAAGTGATACGAAGATTAGTTCGATGCAAGATTTAGTACCATTATTAGAACAAGTGCTTCAAACCAATCGTCCATTATTAATTGTTGCTGAAGATTTAGAAGATGAAGTAACAACAAATTTAGTCTTAAATAAATTACGTGGAACCTTAAATGTTGTTGCAACTAAAGCACCAAGCTTTGGAGATAACCAAAAAGAGATGTTACAAGATATCGCAACACTTACTGGTGCGACACTCTTTACTAAAGAATTGTCTTCTGACCTTAAAGAAGCAACACTAGAAGATTTAGGGACTGCTGGCAAGGTTGTTGTTAAAAAAGATGAAACGACCCTAATTAATGGAGAGGGCGATAAACAACTAATTGAAGAGAGAGTCTCCATTATTAAAGCTCAAATGGAAAATTCAGAGTCTGAGTATGATAAGAATCGATTAAATGAGCGTTTAGGTAAAATGACCAATGGCGTCGCCGTAATTAAAGTAGGCGCAAATACAGAAGTTGAACTTAAAGAGAAAAAACTTCGAATAGAAGATGCCCTTAATGCGACTAAAGCAGCAGTCTCAGAAGGGATTGTAGCTGGTGGAGGCTTAGCTTTAATTAAGTCGTATGCCCAATTAAAAGCGACCTTAAAAGCAGATGAACAAGACACTCAAAAAGGGATGAACATTGTTTTAGAATCGATAAAGAAACCATTATTCCAAATTGCTGAAAATGCAGGATTTGATGGGAACGATATCGTAAGTCAACAACTTGAAAATCTTGACGTTGGTTTTGATGCGAAAAATGGAGAATGGGTCGATATGTTTAAATCAGGTATTGTTGATCCAACAAAAGTAACGCGCTTAGCCTTACTCAATGCGGCTAGTATTGCTTCATTGTTCTTGACAACCGAAGCTGCGGTCGCATCTATCCCTGAAAAAGACAATAAAATGACACCAGAAATGCCAATGTATTAAAAATAAAGAGACTGCTTCGGCAGTCTTTTTTGTTTCTTCTAACTATCTTTTTATATAAACTTTTAGTAGAATAGTTTGATGGAAGAAATAGGGGGATTTTAATGTTCAGATATGGTCTTGTTTTAAAAGATAAACAATTTTTAAAGAAGGTATTCGTTGTAGCTGTACCAATGATTCTACAACAATTAATAACTAGTTCGGTTAACTTAGTCGATAACTTAATGGTAGGTCAATTAGGTGAATTTGCGATTGCAGGAGTGGCCACTTCCAATCGTTTTTTCATGATCAGTTCCTTTGCCATGATGGGGATTGTGACAGCAGCCAATATCTATTTAGCCCAATATTATGGCTCTAAAAATGAAGAAAGAATGAGACAGTCCTTTCGCTATGGAATCATTTTTTCCTTAGGCATTATTTTATTGTTCTCATTTGGAGCGTGGTTTTTCCCAGATAAAATCCTACGATTCTTTGCGGATAGTGATGGTATGGTCGAAGCAGCAAAACATTATATGCCAGTTGCGGCATTGACCTTTTTCCCACAAGCACTCTCTTATAACATTCAATCAAGTATGCGCTCAACAGGTCATACCAAGATTCCATTTATCTCATCGGTTTTATCTTTGATGGTCAATGTTGTTATGAACTATATCTTAATCTTTGGTCATTTTGGATTTCCACAAATGGGAATCTTAGGGGCAGCCCTAGGAACACTGATTGCTCGTTTTGTTGAGCTAGCTTATTTAACCTATGCTTTAGTTAAGAATGATTTTGGATTTACCACAAGTTTATTTGATTTACTTAAAATTGATCATGATTTGAAACGGGCAATC
The DNA here is from genome assembly GCA_964345765.1 of uncultured Erysipelothrix sp. Lineage (GTDB taxonomy): Bacteria > Bacillota_I > Bacilli_A > Erysipelotrichales > Erysipelotrichaceae > DUUI01. The sequence continues at coordinate 4,908 of CAYFSJ010000026.1, read as the reverse complement.
ACTATTAAAGCACTTCCGTTATTACTAAATGAAATTGGTTGGTCAGCAGGAATGGCCATGTTATACAAGTTTTATGCAACTAGAGGAGAAGATGTTTTAGCGGCACTACCAATCTCATCGACTACTTCTGATTTGTTCTTTGTTTTATTTTCTGGAATGGCAGTCGCAACCATGGTGATGGTTTCACATCCATTGGGATCTAATGAATTAGATGAAGCTAGAGCCAATGGCTATAAGATGTTACAACTTGCCTGTTTTATGGCAGTATTATTTGGGGTAGGCTTATTCACAGCTTCCTATATTACACCTCATCTCTATAATGTTTCCGATGAAGTAAGGCTGTTGGCTAGAAGATTAATACAGATTCAAGGGTTATTCTTCTTTATCTATATGTATAATGCCCAATCCTTCTTTGTTATTCGAGCTGGTGGTGACACTCGCTCTACCTTAATAATGGATGCTGGATTTATGTGGGTAATTAACCTTTCAGTGGTGAGTTATTTCGCGTATTTCACAAATGTGGATGTCTTTATTGTTTATATAGCGGGTCAATTAACGGATATTGTTAAAATGATAGTCACTACATTCTATTTTAGAAAAGAAAAATGGGTTAAGAACTTAACAGATACGCATCATGATATTGATTTAGTTGGTGAAATTTAAAGGACTTCGTTACATAAACAAGTACTTTTTAATAAAAAAAACACACCGAAGTGTGTTAGTTATTTTTAAATGGCGCCTGAACATGGACTCGAACCAAGGACCCACTGGTTAACAGCCAGTTGCTCTACCGACTGAGCTATTCAGGCGTTGCTCAAACATAATAACATATTATGAAACTTTAAGCAATAACAAAATTTAAAAATGTGATTAATCTCTTAGGATAAAAAATGAGCTATAATTGAAGCAACAGGAGGTTAGTTTATGAAAGTAAAATATCATGGACATGCATGTGTCAGTATTGAGTTTGATGAAGGGACAAAACTTATCATTGATCCCTTTATTACCGACAACCCATTAAGTGAATTGGACGCTCAAACAATTGAAGCCGATTATATTCTAATAACACATGGACACAATGATCATGTGGGGGATACCGAAATCATCGCAAAAAATAATGACGCAATGATTATTTCTATCGTTGAGCTATGCGACTACTTTGAAAACAAAGGATATCGAGTCCATGGCTTAAACATTGGTGGTGGCTATGATTTTCCGTTTGGCCGTGTAAAAATGACACGAGCCTATCATTCAAGCAGCTATGTTGATGAAAATGGAGACACTATTTATATGGGTGAGCCTGGAGGATTTTTAATTCAAAGTGAAGGAAAACTTATTTACCATGCAGGCGATACAGCCTTATTTAGTGATATGAGAATTTATGCTGAAGAAGGACGCATCGATTTAGCCTTCTTACCAATAGGTGATAATTATACGATGGGACCTAAAGATGCGATTAAGGCTTGTCATTACTTACAACCACGTAAGATGGTGCCAATCCACTACAACACTTTCGAATTAATTAAACAAGATCCGCATAAGTTAAGTGAAAAGATTCCAAAGATTTTAAAAGTAATGGAAGTTGAAGAGGAAATAAGTCTGTAATGTGTGGACGCTATAGCTTGGAGCTGACCTATGATTTGTTTGCGAGCAGATACGGTTTAGAATTTGAATCCACAGAGTATCAAGCTTCTGAGGAAATATTCCCAACACAAGTTCAACCAGTTGTTATTGATGGAAATTTACTGGAGTTTGGGAAATGGGGATTTACGAATCCTCATTCAAGTAAACCCCTGATTAATGCTCGTTTAGAAACAGTCACAGAGAAACCAACCTTTAAGAAAGCATTTAGTGAAACAAGATGTTTAATTCCAGCAACATCCTTTTTTGAGTGGGAAAAAGTTGACGGTGAAAAGATCAAAAGAAAGATTTTTGTTGAGAAACAAAAAGTCTTTTCCATGGCAGGAATGATAAGACAAGAAGAACAAGGGATTGTCTATGCCATTCTAACAATGGACTCAAATGATAGCTTGAAGAAGGTGCATCATCGGATGCCAGTCATTCTTCAAGTGAAAGATGAGCTGAGATATCTAAATAAAAACACATCCTCACAAGAAGTGCTGAGAATGTGTCATCAATCAAGTCCAAACTTTTTAATCAAATAATTTCATCTCTTGAGCCATCAATCCGATAAATCTAGGCAAATGTTGTGCCCAGTATTGTTCTCGATGAATTTCTTGAGTATGAATATGAAGTTTAATGTTATTAATATGAAGTCCTGCTAGAAGTAGGGCTTTTTGATAGTTTAAAGAATTATTAATAAATTGTTGAGAGATTAACTTAGAGCCTTGATGTTGTTCATCTAAACCTTCATCGGCACCTGTTTGGATATACACAAGTGATTTCTTACGAAGGGATGAGGATTTAATATGGTCTAAAAAATCAGTCTCACAAAAATGAGAAGCTAATGAAAAGACACCATAGAACTTAAAGACTTCATTATATTTGGCTGCCATATAAGCTGTGATTAATCCACCTAAACTACTTCCACATAGTGCTGTGTATTTTCGTTGATGAAGCGTCGGATAAGTTTCATCAATCACAGGTTTTACAGTATTGACTATGAAATCAGCATATTCTTGTCCATGCCCCTGCGTATAAATTTGATCGTTATTCTCAATCGGAAAATCAAATTTATAAGGTGTATAGTCATCGACTCGTCTTTCACCAGCATGATCTATTGCGACAACAATCACTTTGTTTTCTAATTTGTTAAGTTTGAGAGCTTCAATAACTCGCCAAGACATATTTGAATAGGATTCATCATCATAGAAAACATTCTGTCCATCATGCATATATAAGACGGGGTAGCGCTTATTACTGGTTTCATAATGTTGCGGTAAGTAAATCCGTACTCGACGCTCACTTTGATCATAATCAAATGGCAAATAGAGTGTTTCCAAAGTAAAATTAGACATAACATTCTCCTTGGGCTTATTGTATCATGTAGATTTGAAATATGTTAAAATCAATAGGGATTAAAGAGGAATTATTATGTTAGAAATACTAAAAGTAATATTTTATGGAATTATTGAAGGAATCACAGAATGGTTGCCAATCTCATCAACAGGACATTTAATTTTAGTCGAAGAGATTCTTCCTTTACAACAAAGTGAAGCCTTCATGAATATGTTTAGAGTCGTTATCCAATTAGGAGCAATTATGGCAGTTGTCGTGATTTACTTTTGGAAGTTATGGCCGTTTAAGAAAAATGAGAAAACAGGGAAGATTAGTATCGATAAACCAACCTTTGATTTATGGCTGAAAATCTTAGTCGCCTGTGTACCAGCTGCCATCATCGGTATTTTATTTGACGATATGATCGATGACTACTTAATGAACTGGCAAACAGTAAGTATTATGTTAATTTTATTTGGGATTGCCTTCTTAGTGATAGAAAACAAAACAGGCGATAATCCAGACAGAGTCAGTCGTTTAAATCAAATCACCTATAAAGATGCGATCATTGTAGGTCTCTTTCAAGTCTTAGCCGCCGTATTCCCAGGAACTTCGCGCTCTGGCGCAACAATTTTGGGTGGTATCATGATTGGATTATCAAGAACGATAGCCACAGAATTTACGTTCTTCTTAGCCGTACCCGTTATGTTTGGGGCTAGTCTTTTAAAGATTGTAGGGTTTGGTCTTGATTTTACCAGTAATGAAATTTTAGTCTTGGCAGTTGGAACGATTGTTTCATTTCTAGTCTCAATTGTAGCGATAAAATTCTTATTAGCCTACATTAAAAAGAATGATTTTAAAGCCTTTGGTTATTATCGAATTGCCTTAGGTTTATTAGTCATTTTATTCTTTGCGTTTATTCGATAGAATGGAGTATTTAAATGATTATTGATTTAACTTGTCCTTATTGTCAGCATCAACAGACCTTTGAGGTATACCCACAAATTAATGTCAGCAATGAACCAGGCTTAAAAAACATGGTCATGAACTTTGAACTATTTAAAGATCAATGTGAGTCCTGTTCTAACATTATTCCTGTGGCTTATCAAACGATGTATCATGATTTTGATCAAAAACTGTTAATCTTTTTAGATCCAACTCAACAATTAAATGCCTCCGATGTCGATGAAATGATTAAAAAAGAGTTTGGTGAATTAGATGGATACACAATTCGTTTAGTCTCAACCCCGGATGAACTTAAAGAAAAAATCATGTTAAGAGACTCGCATATTGATGATCGGGTCTTAGAGTTAATGAAACAATATTATGCAGTGAACGCTTTAGAGAAAAACCCAGAATTAGAATTTGTGGCAGTGTTATTTAATCGAGGCTTAACTGAACATGAAATAGTTCTAGTCACCAAAGAACATCAAAAATTAAAAGCTGAACTGAACTTAGAAATACTTGATCACCTCAAAAAATTATATGAAAAGAAAATTAATGAAATGACCAAACCTGGTTGTAACATCATTAACGCTCAATGGGCTGGTCATCTTTTAGAAACAAAACATTAATAGAGGCGAACTTAATCTTATAGGATTAGGTTCGCTTTTTAATGGACATATCCTCCATATTGTCAGAAACACATGCTTTTACATGTCTTTTTCAGTATGTTACTGTGAATGTAAGAAGGAATACACTATGCCAGATAATTTAAAAAATCCACGTAAACTCTATTACACTAAAAAATACCCAAAACAAGAGGAAACAAGTCCCCAACTTCAAAAGTTGATGGAACCAATACCTGATTGTGGTGAAGAGAGTTATGAAGGATCATCCAAACTAAAAGGACGCAATGCCTTAGTAACCGGTGGTGATTCTGGAATTGGAAGAGCTGCTGCCATTGATAATTTAACCGTTAACCTATCAAAGTATTTTGCTAAGAAAGGG
>CAYFSJ010000025.1:0-20106 GCA_964345765.1 uncultured Erysipelothrix sp. | reverse complement strand
AATGCGATAATTCTACCAACTGTTATGAAGTATAATGCTCCGATGACTGGTGATAAGTTTAAATATATCGCAAAAGCCATGGGTGTTGAAAATGCATTTCAAATGAACGAATAAGAATATCGTCAAGCCGCATGTGATGCAGTTGCTCAATTAGCTAGAGATGTTGATATTCCTGATTCACTTAAAGGAATTATGGATCTTAAAGATTTAGACTTTATTGCTCAATACGCCTTAGATGATGTTTGTACTGGTGGAAATCCTAAGGATACTTCTTTATAAGATATTAAAGAATTATACAAATCATTACTATAGAAAAAAGGCTTGGTTCTCATGGAGAGGACCAAGCCTTTTATTTTGATTTTTACTCAGCTGATTCTGTAGTTTCAGTTTGTTCTTGTTGTGATTTAAGTCCATATTTACGGTTGAACTTCTCAATACGTCCTTGTGCTTGAGCAAAACGTTGTTTACCAGTATAGAATGGGTGGCAGTTACTACAAGTATCTACCTTAATATCTTTGTTTACTGATCCAACTTCGATTTCGTTTCCACAAGATCCACAAACCACTTTAGCTAAATGGTACTCTGGGTGTATTCCTTTTTTCATCTGAATTTCTCCTTCCGCTCTGGTTGCTTAGCAACCAAAGTAAGTTTATCTTGGTTTAGTTGCTAGGTAAGAATACCACAATTAAACTCACTTATCAACTATATGTTCTCTACAAAGTTAACCATTCGTTCTAATAAAACAGGGTCTACTTCTTTAGGGTTTTGTTCTGATTCAAATATCTCATTGTGACCCTTTTGTTGGCGAATAAAGAATTCTACATTTTCATTTCTAATCTTATTCTTCTTAGCCACAATCGATGTCGTATCGATTGGGATTTGTTCATCATCAGTCCCATGAACTATTAAAGCAGGTATCTTTGATTTATTAAGACCCTTAACACTTGTTTTTAAGAAATCTTTTTTAAAAGTGACAAAGTGATAAGCCATCGTCATTGGAACAAAGGCTACCCCAAAGCCATTAAATACATCCTTAGAATTCTCAACTAATAAATTCGTCGCATTATCACTACCCGCTAAGGAGATAACGCCTTTGATTGGGTATTTTTTATGTTCACTAAGGATTGCACAAACGGCATAACCACCCCAACTATGACCACATAAGAACAGGTTTGATTTATCTATATCATCGTTGGCCATCACCCAATCTAGTGCACTTCTTAAGTCAACTAGTGATTGGTTTATACCCACTGTATTAATACCATCTGAACGATAGGTCCCTGTATTGTCATAAGCTAATACTTGATAGCCATTTTCAACAAAGCCCTTGGTGATACCAAAATAATCATCACTGTTAAGACCAAGTCCATGACTAAAGATGATTAATCCTTTCTTATTCTCACCAAATAAATTACCATGTAAATTTAAATCATTAGACTTAAACGTCACATTAGTATGTGGGATATCTAAGACCATTGTCTTACGAACTGGATCATAGCGTTTAAATGTCTTTAAAACTTGATATTGAGCAAAAGCATATCCTGTCACTAAAGCAAGTAATCGTTTCTTCATTCAACGACAACCGCCGTTCCACTGGCGACGATTAATAACATTGATGATGTTTGACCAAATGTTTCATAATCCATTTTTACACCTACAATGGCATTGGCTCCCATTTCATTGGCTCTTTCTTTCATTTCTTCAATTGCTTCTGTTCTTGCTTTGATAATCGCTTCTTCTAACCCTCTAGCTCGACCACCAAAGGCATCCATAAAAGATGCGCCAAGGTCTTTTAACATACTAACACCTTCAGTCACTTCGCCAAAGACAGGTCCAATTGTTAATAATATTTTCTTTTCTGGGATACTTGGGGTGCTACTTAGAACCATTGTTATTCTCCTCTTCACGCCAGATTTTAGCGCCTACTGCTCTTAATTTCTCATCAATATGTTCATAACCTCGGTCAATATGATAAATATCATGAATCGTTGTTATGCCCTCAGCCATTAAACCAGCCACTATTAAAGAAGCACCACAACGTAAATCAGTCGCTCTAACTAAATCACCATACAAAGGTGTTGGACCCTCAATCGTTGCTTGAGCAGTCGATAAGTGGATATTAGCCCCCATTCTTTGAAGCTCACCACAATGTTTAAAACGCTCCGCATAGATATTCTCTTTAACAACAGAGGTTCCATTTGCTTGAGTCAATAACGACGTTAGCGGTTGTTGCAAGTCAGTGGCAAATCCAGGATAAGGTTGTGTACTAATATCTACCGCTTTTAAATCCTTCTCACGAGTGACCGTCACACTATCCACATTCACTTCTGTTTTGATGCCCATCTCAGACAACTTAGAAATAAGCGCCTCTAAATGATGAGGAATAATATTTTCAATCTTAACATCACGACCCATTGCTGCAGCCAAGATTAAATAGGTACCCGCAACAATCCGGTCTGGAATAATCTCATGGACACAACCCACTAATTCATTAACTCCCTCAATGGTAATCACAGAGGTTCCCGCTCCACGAATATTTGCTCCCATCTTATTAAGCATGGTAGCCACGTCAATAATCTCTGGTTCTTTAGCCGCATTCTCAATCACGGTTCTACCCTTCGCTAATACTGCCGCAAACAGAATATTTATCGTTGCGCCAACACTCGCAAAATCCAGGTATATTTTTGACCCAATTAATTCTTGGGCTTCTATAATATATGCACCTTGTTCATATTTAACACTCGCCCCAAGTGATTCAAACCCTTTTAAGTGTAAATCAATTGGTCTAGGTCCTAAATAACAACCACCTGGCATTTTCATTCTTACTTTCTTATATCTTCCTAATAAGGCTCCCATAAAATAATAAGAGGCTCTTAACTTGGTGACCGCTTTGGACTCAAGTGGTTTCCACTCTAATTCTTGGGCATTAATTTCTAATTTATCCTCTTCTTGAGTAACACTCACATTTAATTCTTTTAATAAGTTCGTTAAATTTTCTACATCATCAATCTCGGGAACTCCATAAATGGTGACATTCTCTTTGCTAGCTAATATAGCAGCTGGAATAAGTGCGACAGTCGCATTCTTCGACCCACTCACTTTTATCGTGCCGTTTAATTCATGTTGTCCTTCTATTTTAATTACTTCTGCCATATTTTTTCCCTTCTTAACTCCTTAATTATACATAATTTCAGTGTTAATTTGAATCACTAACCAACAGTCTAACCTTTATCAATAATCTTTCTCTTTAATTACTTAATAATTAGTACTAATGTTATTAAACAAACAAGCGCGAGTATTAAAAAAGTTCTATAATAGATGTGGAGGTTTTTATATGAAACCATTTAGAATTATTGCGACAACCGATGTGCACGGGAGTTTATTATCCCACTCTTACACAAACAACGAGAGAATCTCATCTGGTCTTTCTCGTTTTAGTACTGCCCTAAAATATTATCAATCTCAAGAATGTATCCTTATCGATAATGGTGATGTCCTACAAGGAACACCCTTAACGACCTTTAATAATAAATATGAAGAATCCAGTATTATGGCTGATGCCTTTAATGCTCTAAACTATGATTATTACAATTTAGGTAATCACGACTTTAATTATGGACAAGAAGTCTTAGGTCGCTATATTAATCAACAACAAGCTAAACCACTTTGTTGTAACATTCTATTCGATGAAAAACCAGTGGGTAAAACTCAGATCTATACCACTCAAGAAGGATTAAAACTAGCCTTTATTGGGGTAGTTACCGACTATATCGAAAACTGGGAAAAACCAGAGAATATCAATAACATCAAAATCTTAGACGTCTTTGACACCATCCAAAAAGAAGTCAATCAAGTTCGCCAACAAGTTGATCATGTTATTGTGATTTATCATGGTGGTTTTGAAAGAGACTTAATTACTAACGAACCAACTGAAAGACTCACAGGAGAGAACATTGGTTCTAAACTAACTACCATCAAAGGAATTGACGTCATTATCAGTGGTCATCAACATCGTAGTTTTGTCGTGACCATTAATGATGTTTTGTGTCTACAGTGTGCAAACAACGCCAGTGAATTCATGATGATTGAATATAACGGTACCTTCAAAGGTCATGTGATCCCTACTAACCAATTCAATATTGACCATGATTTTGAGAAACTCTTCTATTATTCAGAAAAGAAAACACAAGAATGGCTAGACACTCAAATTGGACAGGGACCAGATATGACTATTGATGATGTCTTTAAGGCTCAATTGAACAAACCAATCTTTACTAGCTTTATTAATCAATTTGCTAGAGAATACTTCAAAGCTGATTTAGCCTTCAGTAGTCTCTTTAACAACTCCCCAGGTTTAGGACCAAACATTACCATGCGTGACCTTGTCACTTCTTATCCTTTTCCTAATACACTCACTTTGATTGAAATCGATAAAGAAACACTCCTTGACTATTTAGAACAAAATGCAACCTATTTCATTCTTAAAAATGATGAAATTGGTATCAATCCAAAATTTATCGAGCCTAAGCTTCAAATGTATAATTATGATATGGGCGATGGACTCAGTTATACAATCGATGTTTCTTTACCTGAAGGTCAAAGAATTAAAGACTTAGTCTTGCCAGACAAAGAAACTTTTACAATGGTCACAAATAATTATCGAGCCAGTGGTGGCGGTGATTTCTATATGATTAAGAATTGTCCCAAAATAAAAGAAGATCCTAACGAAGTCGTCGATCTTCTCTATGACTATATTCTCAATAATAGTCCATTACAAATTAATCATGAACATAATATTCTTGTTGTAAACAAAGAAAATTAATCTTCTTCAAGTAATCTCATCTGTCTGGATGAGATTTTTTCGATATATCCTTCCTCTTCAAATTGAGTCAGAATCCTAGAAATACTCTCTGGGGTGGTCGATAAATAAGCCGCCAAATCTTTTTTGCTCATCAGTAATTGGCCATTATGTTGGTTTAAATAATTCTTTACTCTCTCTTGAACACTTAAAGTTGAATTAATTAAGCTCTGTTGTTGAGAACGATTAAGGCGTTGAGACAATTCCTGTACTAAGTAAAGTGAGACCTGAGGATACTTCATTAACAATTGTTGAAAGTCCTCAAACTTGATAGAACAAAGCTCTGTCTCTTTTTTTGCTACTGCCAAAACATCATAGGTAGACATCGATAATATATTTAACTCACCAATAAAGTCTCCAACACTTAATATTTCTAATAGTAGTTCTTTCCCATTCTCATTAATGGTACTAAGATGAATCTCACCACTGGCAATAATGTAGAGAGTGTCTGCTCGATCACCAGGATTAAACAACACCTCATTCTTTTTAATTCTCTTGTGGATAGACATCTCTAAAATTTCATCCATTTGTTGATCATTCAAATGATTAAAGAGCGGGACTAAATGTACACATGATTTCATATTCTTTTCCTCTATTTTAATTATACATTATCTAAGTAATCGTAGAGCATTTAAGATGACCGCCAAAACACTCGCTTCATGAACAAACATACCAATACTTAGTCCGACCTTCTCAAATAAAACACCTACTAATAAGACAATGACTGTTGCCATCGCAATCATCACATTTTGATTAATATTATTGACCGTTCTTGTAGCCGTTTGTTTAGCCTTGATAATTTGTGACAATTGATCTGACATTAAGATAACATCAGCCGATTCAATCGCAACATCACTCCCACCTAATCCAATGGCCATCCCAAGATCTGCGTGAGCAATACTGGCGGCATCATTGATACCATCACCAACCATCATCACTTTATAACCCTCTTTTTGAAGTTCTTTGATTTTATCCGCTTTATCAGTTGGTGATAAATTACCATACGCTCTATCTAAGTTTAGTTCTTCAGCCACAAAATCGACGGTTTGTTGATTGTCACCACTTAAAATCATGACATTCTTGATATTGTTCTCTCTTAATCGTTCTATCAATTGTTTTGAATCCGACTTAATCTGGTCCATAATCCCAATTAATCCGAGTACTTCCTGATCAATAGCGATTATTGTAACAGTTTGTCCTTGTTGTTGGTACTTCGATATCTGTTGTCTTAATGTTGAATCTATCGATATGTTATGTTCATTCATTAATTTTTCATTACCAACCAAAACCAACTGATCATCAATTAATGCTTTAACTCCCTGACCTATTATTACTTCGGATTTAAGCGTGTGATGTTCTATAGCAGTCTTATCACTTAAGAAAGCTTGTATGCTTTTAGCTAAGGGGTGCTCAGAATTACTTTCAGCTAAGAGGACTTTTTCATAGACTTCTTGTTGTCTATTAGCATCAAAGACATCAAATAAGACAACTTCTGGTTTACCCATGGTAAGTGTTCCTGTTTTATCAAAGACGATCGTATCGATGCTTTTCATCTTTTCAATCGATTCTCCACCTTTAAATAACACTCCTTTTTTGGCTGCATTCCCAATTCCTGTTACGGTTGAGACTGGTGCTCCAATAACCAGTGCTCCAGGACAAGCAATCACTAGAAATGTAATGGCCATATGAAGATTTTTAGTCACAAAATAAACAAGTAGTGAAAGGAAGATAACAGTGGGTGTATACCACCTTGCGAAACGATTTAAGAACTTCTCAGTCTTTGTTTTTGTCTCTTGAGCCTCTTCCACCAGTTCAATCATTTTAGAAAATGAGGTGTCAGATCCAGTTTGATTAGCCTTAACAATGAGTGTTCCTTGTTCTAAGAGGGTTCCAGTTAAGACTTGATCACCAACACTTTTATAGACAGGGATGGGCTCTCCAGTCATGCTCGCTTGATTTAGACTACCACTTCCTTCTTGGATAATTCCATCAACTCCTATTTTATTGCCTGTTTTAAATAAAACTAAATTCCCCGCCTTTACTTCTTCAATATCTTTTAATACTTCTTTTCCATTTTCTAGTACCGTTAATTGTGTTGGGACTAACTCTAATAATAATTTGATGGAAGAGCGTGTCTTTTCTAAGGTGCGTGACTCTAGATAATCACCTAATAAAAAGAAGAAACTCACTAAACTACTTTCTGTGTATTCACTTAAATAAAGAGCGCCAGTAATGGCGATCACAACCAATAATTCAATGCTGAACGCTCTTTGTGATAAGGACATAATGGCTTTAATAAAAATTGGTGTCCCCGCTAGAAAGGTTGCGAGCACTAAAAATGTTGGGTCGAATAAAAAGCCTAAAGCCAACGAAATAAGGGTTATGACTAACAACGCTTGTTTATATCTACTTAAATACTTATTTATTTTTACCAACATTTTTAATTTCTCCTACTTCACTTGGTATCCAAGTTGTTCAATAATGTTTACGACTTCTTGTAGACTGATTTTTGTTTCGTCCATGTCTGCTTTTACTTTTGAACTATTAAATAATACTTTGACATTGTCTAGTCCATCTTCCTTATTGAGTCGGTTCTCAATCTTATTGATGCATGATGGGCAACTTACTGGTTCTAATTGAATATTTACTTTTGTCATATTATGACCTCCTTGTACTGACAGTTTAATTCTATTAGAGACTTATTTCCTTGATGGCCATCAAGTTTTAGAAAGAAATAAAAAAGAATTCTCAAATTTAAGAATTCTTCTAAGTTAGATTATCATCAACGACTACTTCATATCTTTATAGATGATCTTCTATTGATTTATAGGGTGGAATAAATAACATTAAGAAACCACCGACCAATAACAAGAATGGATAGCTAAAGATGATTGAGCGAATTAATTGTTTGTTGGGTTTCAATAATGCGTATTTTTAGTTTTTCTTCATTCTTATTTCTTAATAAAGTAATGATTTCATTCTTTTGGTGAATTGCCATCTTATAGTATTCTTTCTTTTGTTCAAAATCATAGTCCAATTCTTTAAGTACTTGGGCACTATGAACTAACACTTTCGTAGGGATACATGCCACATTAATACAGGTTCCCCCATAATTGTCTTTATTTTTCTCAATTAGGGCGACACTCTCTCCTTATTTGGATAAATGTGCTGCTAGTGTTTTTCCCGCTTTCCCAAATCCGATAACAATATGCTGATAATGTTTCATAAAATACTCCTTTTCTATAAATAAAGCATACTACTCGAGTATGCTTTATAAAAGGGTTTTAATAATTTATGCTTTGTTTGCTGAACCAAACATGTCGATCTTATCGCGAACAACTTGTTTAGCTGCTTCTGTACCTGGAGCTAATAATTTACGAGGGTCAAATCCTTTACCTTGTAAATCTTTTCCATCTTCAATGTATTTTCTTGTTCCATCAGCAAATGCTAATTGAAGTTCAGTGTTCACGTTAATTTTAGAAACACCTAAGTCAATTGCTTTTTTGATTTGTTCTTCAGGAATACCAGTACCACCATGTAGAACTAATGGTAAATGATTTGATGCTTGTTGTACTTCAGCAAGTCTTTCGAAGTTTAAACCAGCCCAGTTATCTGGATATTTACCATGGATATTACCAATACCTGCTGCTAGGAAGTCAATTCCTGTATCAGCTAACATTTGACATTCTTTTGGATCAGCTAATTCACCAGAACCAATAACGCCATCTTCTTCACCACCGATAGATCCAACTTCTGCTTCAACACTGATTCCATTTTCATGAGCGTGTTTAACAACTTCGCGAGTTTTCTCTAAGTTTTCTTCAAGTGGTAAATGAGATCCATCATACATAACTGATGTAAATCCTGCTTCAATTGCCTTAAAAGATCCTTCATAAGAACCGTGGTCTAAGTGTAAAGCAACAGGAACCGTAATATTTAAAGATTCAACTAATGCTTTGACCATATCGGCAACAACTTTAAATCCACCCATGTATTTAGCTGCTCCTTCAGAAACACCTAATAATACTGGTGAGTTTTTCTCTTGTGCTACTTCTAAAATAAGTTTGGTCCATTCTAAGTTATTAATGTTAAATGCACCGACTGCATAATGTCCATCACGGGCATTATCTAAGATTGATTTTGCTGAAATTAATGCCATTTCTAGCCCTCCTCTATAACGCTTATACAATACCTTATTTTAAGGAATTTTGAAAGTGTTAAGCGGTATCATTTCTAGGAAATTCAAAAGTGATATAATAAATATAAGAAAGAAACGAGGTAAATAATATGAATCAAGATCAAGTCAAGCGAATGTCCAATGACCCTGGTTTTATCGCCGCCTTAGATCAAAGTGGTGGTAGTACCCCTAAAGCACTTAAAGCATATGGTGTTTTAGAAGATGCCTACTCAAATGATGAACAAATGTTTGATCAAGTCCATCAAATGAGAACTCGTATTATCAAAAGTCCAGCCTTTGATAAAAAATATATCTTAGGTGCCATTCTATTTGAAAATACCATGGATCGCCAAATCGATAATATAGACACCGCCGATTATCTATGGGAAGAAAAAGGTGTAATTCCATTCTTAAAAATCGATAAAGGCTTATCCGAAAAACAAGATGGTGTCCAACTGATGAAAGACATGCCAGATTTAGAAAAGCTTCTTAATCGAGCTAACGACAAACATATCTTTGGTACAAAGATGCGCTCTGTCATCCACGATAATAATCCTGAAGGAATTCGTAAGGTCGTTAAACAACAATTTGAAATTGCTCAAAAAGTCTTAGATGCTGGATTAGTTCCAATTATTGAACCTGAAGTCGATATTCATAGTCCACATAAATTCGAGGCTGAACAAATCTTAAAAGATGAACTCTTAGATCATCTTAATGATATCGATGAAAAAGATAAAGTCATTTTCAAACTAACCCTACCTGAAGAAGATAATTTCTATCAAGAACTAATTGAACATCCAAAAGTAATGAGAGTTGTTGCTTTATCAGGTGGTTATACTCGTCAGGACGCAAATCATAAACTGGCCAATAATAAGGGTATGATTGCGAGTTTCTCAAGAGCACTAGCCGAAGGCTTACTCTATGATCAAAGTGAACAAGACTTTGATGATTTATTAGGTGAATCCATCAAAACAATTGCTGAAGCATCCAATACTTAATACAAAAAAACGCCTCATTAAAGGGCGTTTTTTTATCCTATCGGTTTTGTTTGTACTGTATTGAAGCTTCAATCAAGCCTTTAAAGAGTGGGTGAGCACGATTAGGTCTTGACTTAAACTCTGGATGGAATTGACAAGCCACAAAATAAGGGTGATCATTTAACTCAATCATCTCAACTAAGCGACCATCTGGGGACAATCCTGAGAAGACCACTCCCACTTCTTCAAGTTGTGTGCGATAGTCATTGTTAAATTCATAGCGATGACGATGACGCTCTAAAATATCATCTTGTTTGTATAAGCTATGAATCTTTGTATCTGGGACAATATGACATGGGTAATTTCCTAATCTAAGTGTCCCACCAATATTAGTCACATCATTTTGATCTGCCATTAATGAAATAACAGGATGATTTGCATCTTCTTGCCATTCTGTTGAATTGGCATTCTCTAATTGTGCCTTGTGACGCGCAATATCAATACAAGCTGTTTGCATACCTAGACAGATTCCAAAATATGGAACATTTTTTTCACGAGCATATTTAGATGCTAAGATCTTACCTTCAACACCTCTTGAGCCAAATCCACCTGGAACAATGATTCCATCTGATTTTGATAAATATTCATCGATATTATCTTCGTTTAACCCTTCTGAATTAACCCAATTGATACAAACATCACTATCATAGGCTAACCCAGCATGTTTTAATGATTCAACAACTGATAAATATGCATCATGAAGTTGTACATATTTTCCAACTAACGCAATATTTACTTTTTTACTAAGGTGTTGTTGTTTAAAAACCATTTGATTCCATTCTTCCATATCTGCTGCTGGAATATCCAAATCAAGTTTATGACAAACATACTCATCTAATCCTTGTCGATTAAGAATTATTGGTAGTTCATAAATATTATCAACATTTGGTGATTCAATAATGGCATGTTCTCTTACGTCACAAAACATCGCAATTTTCTTTCGAACATCAAGAGTCATCTTCTCATTGGAACGAGTCACAATAATATTAGGTTTAACACCCAAAGACATTAATTCTTTATAGGAGTGCTGAATTGGTTTTGTTTTCATTTCATCACTACCAGGAATTAAGGGGATTAAAGCAGTATGAATAATAACCACATCATTTTTATTATGCTCAGCATGAAATTGACGGACTGCTTCAATGAATGGAAGTGACTCAATATCCCCGACTGTTCCACCAATTTCGGTAATGACAATATCGGCGCCTGAATCGTGGCCAGCATCATATATTTTCTGTTTAATTTCATCTGTTATATGAGGAACCACTTGTACAGTTGCCCCTAAATAATCTCCGCGACGCTCTTTATTGATGACGTTCATATAGACTCGACCCGTTGTGATATTCGCATTTTGAGTCAGTTCTTCGTCGATGAAACGCTCATAATGACCTAAATCTAAGTCTGTTTCTGCGCCATCTTTAGTGACAAATACTTCACCATGTTGATAAGGTGACATGGTTCCTGGGTCAACATTGATATAAGGATCAAATTTCTGAAGAAATACTTTCATTCCTCTGTTTTTCAATAAACGTCCAAGGGATGTGGCGACAATACCCTTACCAATACCAGAAACAACACCGCCAGTTATAAATACATATTTAGTCATACTCGATTCTCCTACCTAATAAAATAAAAAAGCCACTCCCGTAGGAGCTTGGCCCTTTTCAATTATACCGATAGTTAAACAATGATTCAATAAGTAAAATGAAATTATCGATAAATAATCGGATTTTCTTTATCAACATGATTCATGACTTCCCCATAACCTTCTTCATTAACATAAACAAGGTCTTCGATTCTAACCGCATCCACACCAGGTTTATAAATTCCAGGTTCAATTGAGAAACACATCCCAGGTTGAATTAATTGATGATTACTGGCACTTACATCATAGGGTTCATGGACCTCTTTACCAATCCCATGACCTAAGCGATGGATAAAATACTCCCCATATCCACTTTCTGTAATAATGTCTCTTGCTACTTTATCAATATCACTGAAGGTTGCCCCAGGTTTAATGGCTTCAATCGCCTTTTTATTTGCTTCTAAAACAAGGTTGTAAATATCTTTAATCGGGTTTGTTTCTAAGAAATAAGTTCTTGTCATATCGGAACAATATCCTTGAACAATACACCCCATATCGATAATGATTGATTCGTTTTCATTTAAAATGCGATAGGTTGGGATGGCGTGAGGATCACAACCATGATCTCCAAAGGCGACAATGACATCAAAGCTTGGTTCAACATTGTGCTCTTCAAATAGTTGATGAATCTTATTTCTAACATCAATTTCGGAGACACCTGGTTTCAGATATTCTTTAATCTGATTCATAATTTGATCGTTTAAGCTTGATGCTTTAATCATCATATTGATATCTGTCTCATCTTTTATGGCTCTTAATTGATCGACACAGTTTGAACCGTTCACAAAGTCTGCATCAAGTTCTAATAAACTTAAGACAAATTCTGCTCTCATGTTTTTATCTAAACCAACTCTTTTTGCGGATGTGAGATCTTTGATGATTTGGTGAACATCCTGGTGGTCAAAGTATGAAACAACGTCAACTTCTTTTGATTCATTAAAAAACAAACGATTTAAGACGAGTTTTGGTTTGTTTTCTAAATCAATATAGAGACCAATAAATCGCTCTCCACAGTGGAAGTGTTCATTGATTAGGTAACCAATGCTTTTTTCGTCAGTGACCCATAGAGCCTCTAAATTTGTTTTTTTCATCAATTCTCTTACTTGATTAAACATAAAACCTCCTCATCAAATTTCTTATTTTTATCATAAAATTCTTTATCTTCTTGGGTTATTTCTCTGATTACTCGACATGGATTGCCATAGGCTAGACTATTGGCTGGGATGTCTTTTGTGAGGACACTCCCTGAGCCAATGACACAGTTTTCGCCAATGGTTACACCATTGTTGATTACAACATTTCCACCTATCCAACAATTATCGCCAATAGTGATGGGACTACCACTTTCAAATTGGGTGTTTCTTGAAGTTGGATGGAGTGGATGGGTTGCTGCTAAGAGAGAAACATTTGGTCCAAATAAGACATTGTTACCAATGGTTATTTGTCCGACATCTAAGATAACTAGATTATAGTTGGCGAAGAAATGATGGCCGATTTTTATATTGAAACCATAATCACAATGAAAGGGTGGTTCAATCCAACTCTCTTCACCGATTTGATTAAACAAATTTGATAATAATTTTGGTATCTGAGTTCTTTTGGACGGGACTAAATGATTGAGTTCATATAGTTTTTCTTTACAAGCTTCTCTAAGTTCAACTAATTGTGGGTCACTAGCAAGATAGGGGAGGCCTTTTAACATTCTATCTTTTTGGTTCATATCCATTCTCCTAACGAAAAACACCCAAATTGGGTGTTAGTATACTTCTGGATTGGCTGTATCAAATAATTCATTAGGTTCTTCAGTGAATTCATCAAATTCCAGTTCTTCCTCTTCTTCTAAATCAAAGGTTTCAACATTTACTTTGATTTTTTCGTATGATTGGCGAGATTTTAAATCCCAATGGTTTTTCTCAAGTTGAATAAAGCGAGAATCTAAAGTCATTGAATTATAAAATTTGGCCATCTTTTTCTTTTGTTCGATCTCACTAAAATCGAGTTCTTTACATATTTCAACCCATAGCTTTTTGAAATCTATTGGTTTTTTCTTCTTTTTCATCACCTTTTCGGCAACATCTTGTAATGATTTATTTGGCATTCTGTATCCACCCTCCCTATTTTAATAAAAACTTGAAGTGAAATGAATCAATAATCTGACTTTGACTTAATAAGTGATATTTAAGTTCAATCTCAGACTCGCTCTTGCCGTAAAATGTTGTTTTAACATCAAGCTTTGTTTCCCCATACTCTGTTTTTATCAGCATTTGCGTGATCTTATGAGGGGTAAACAAGGTCTCAATTGTTTTTTCATCATCTACTATTCGAAACTTCATCTCATTTTCTAAAAGAGTGATAGAATATTGACCACTCTCAATAGTTCTAAACTCGTTTAAATTGTTTTCGATTGCACCTTGATTATGAATAGTTGATTCTTGTAAATCGTTAATTTGAATTATTTTTAGTCTCATTCTATCCAATAATCACCGCGCTTTCCCCTGCATTATATGGCAAAATTCTCTATTGTCAAGTCTTTTTTATCGTTCTTAGTTTGATTATCTAATTATCAACCTATAAATTATTCTATAAAAGAGTGATTATTGCTTTTTCAACCAACACGTTAAAAAAATTGTCACACTATAAACATTAAAAGAACACTCGCTTGAGTGTTCCTAGTTCATTAATTCTTCAATGTCTTTAATTTCAATTTTTATCTGAGGTGCCAAATTCTCATTGCCATCTTTCGTGATTAATAAATCGGTCTCGAGTCTAATACCAATATTCTCTTCTTGGATGTATAATCCAGGTTCGTTAGTAATAACTTGACCCTCTACTAATGGTTCATCGATAATCTGACCAACATCATGGGTATCGAGTCCTAAAAAGTGAGAGACTGAGTGATAATAATATTTGGAGACTTCATAGTCTTCGTTTATTAAACCAATTTCTTTAAGTTTAACTTTATAGAAATCGATCACGACTTGGTTCAGTTCTCTTAAAGTTACTCCTGGTTTCGCTTTTTCGTTGACTAAATGATGTGCATCTAGAACAATTTGATATAACTCTTTTTGTCGTTCTGTGAACTTTCCATTTACTGGATAGGTTCTAGAGATATCCGCACCATAATGATTGAGTTTAGCGCCTAAATCAAATAGGACTAATTCATTGTCATTAAGTTTAGAATCATTGCTGACATAATGAAGGATAGGACCATTTTCTCCACTTGCCATAATCGTATCAAACATTTCTGTGGCATTATTCTTGTTTAAGACATAGAGATAATCAGCCATGACTTCATATTCCATCATGCCTGGTTTCATATTTTTGATGGCAAACTCAATGGCTTGATTGGTCAGTTCGATTGCTTCTTTAATCGCTTTTATTTCTTCATCATCTTTAATGGTTCTTAACTTACTAATAATTGGGTTAAGATTCTTCACTTTTAATGCGGGATACAAATCTCTAACTTCTTGGAAGAAAAGTTCAGACTCAAGTTTATGACTGCCCATATGTTGGCGATCAAAATCAAGGGCTAATGCTTCAATATGGGTTCTAGATAATAACATTTCAAAGCTTTGTTTAAAGCTTGAGATAAACTGTATCGACTCAATTTGACTAATTTGTTTTGCTGAAGCAGGTTTTATGAAGCGGCCAATCCATTTCTCTTTGTCTGGTTCAATATCGCGGATAAATAATTGTTCAATGTTTTTATCTTCTCGTTTAATTAAAAGTAAGATACCGTTTGGTTCGTTGATACCCGTTAAGTAATAGTAGTTACGATGACTGTTAAATTCATATTCACTATCGGCAGAGTTTCTAATTGGATTTCCAGCAAAGACAATGGCCATCTCGTTATTCTCTAACTGATTAAATACTTGTTCTCTTCTTTTTTTATAGTTCATTCATTAACTCCTGTACAAAAAATATTTTTTTGTCTTCTTTTAAATCGGCTTGAGCCATGGCCAAAACAATTGGGCTGACTCGACTTATTTCTTCTACTCGTTGATCACGCATTAAAATACTAATTAAGTTATCTTCGTTGTTCATTCGATATGGAATATAAGGACGTTGTGAGATGGTGTCAGAACCACAGTAATAATTTGGGTTATAACCTTTCTCAACTAATAAGCGTTTAATTTGATCCATTTTTTGATCACTATAGTCGATGTATTTAAACAAATCACGGTCTAATAATCGTCTTGATAGATCTTTTAAGATTGGATGCTCATCCTGGTTGGCTAAGACTTTAAAACCATAGAAACAGGTTGGTTCATCTAAATATAGGTGTTCATCAACACTTACCACACCTCCATCAATGAATGGAATAAAGAATTTAACATGTTTCTCTACAAATTGAGGATCTTCTTGATAGGTTTCTTTAATGGCTCTAAAGGTATTGGATAACATTGTCTCAAACGCTCTAGAAACAGGATGATAATACACTTGCCAGTACATTTGATAGCGGGCCATGATGTAATCTTCTACGGCATTAATCCCAGATTCTTTGACGACGACTCGTCCATTATGAATTCGCATAGTGCGTAGAATTCGTTCTAAGTCAAAGTGTCCGTAGGAGACACCTGTAAAGAATGAATCTCTTAGTAGATAATCCATTCTGTCGGCATCCATTTGGGCTGATACTAATTGTGTTAATAGCTTATTTGGATGTTGATGATTAATAATACTGGCCACATCTTTGGCTAGGTTTTTATCTACTGTTGATAAAACTTGATTGACTTGAGTATCGCCTAAAATAATTTCGATGCTCATAACTTCATGATTAACTTGAGTGACTGATTCAAAGGCATGACTAAAGGGTCCATGACCTACATCATGTAATAATGCGGCACACTTAAGCGCAATTTGTTCATATTCACTGAGGAACTCTTTGAGTCCTTCGACTTCGTTGATCATTCTGTTGGCTATTTCATAAACACCTAGTGAATGAGAAAAGCGAGAATGTTCTGCCCCGTGATAGACTTGATAGGTTCCACCTAATTGATGGATTCTTTTAAGTCTTTGAAATTCTTTTGTGTCGATTAAGTTCCAAATCACTTCATCTGAGATCCTGACATACTCATGGATTGGGTCTCTTAATACTTTTGTTTCATTCAGTTGTTTAGCGATGCTTGTTGACATAATCTTCTAACCTTTGTTTGATTTTGTCTTTTCCTAGTAAATAAAGGGTACTCATTAAATCTGGACCATGGTTTTGATGAGAGGTCACAACTCGTAAGCCCATAAAGAGGTTTTTACCCTTCACTCCCGAAGTGGATTTAACTTGGTTAAATGCTTCCTTGATATTTTCTAATGTCCATTCTTCTGGTAGTTTTTCTAACATGACTTGAGCCACCACTGGCGTTGTTTCCCAGTTTAGAACTTCTTCTAGTTCTGGGGTCATTTCAGGTTCTTCTAAGAATAAATGAACATAGTTTTGAATGTCTTGGGCATAACCAATTTGGTCTCGATACAATAAAACAAAACGATCAAGCCATTCTTGTGGTTTATTGATGTTAGAAACATATGGTCCGACTAAGTCTAGAATTTGTTGGTCACTTAGTTTCTTCATGTATTCTTTATTGATCCAAGTTAATTTACTCTTGTCGAACATGGATGGTGATTTTGATAAACGTCGATCATCAAAGATTTCTATTAATTCTTCTTTACTAAAGATTTCTTGTTCCCCTTCTGGTGACCAGCCTAATAATGCTAAGAAATTGAACATAGCTTCTGGAAGATAACCTGCATCTTTATATTGTCCAATGAATTGCATGATGGTTTCATCCCGTTTACTTAGTTTTTTATGGTCTTCATTGACGATTAAGGTCATATGGCCATATTGAGGAGGTGTCCATCCTAACATATCATAGATCATCATTTGTTTAGGTGTGTTTGAAAGATGTTCTTCTCCTCTAAACACATGGGTTATGTCCATGGTATGATCATCGACGACGACTGCGAAGTTATAGGTTGGGATACCGTTGGCTTTGACGATGACCCAATCGCCCATATCTTTTGATTCAAAAGAGACATGGCCTCTGATAATATCGTCAAATTCATATACTTCATCTTCTGGAACATGTAAACGAATAGTATATGGTAAGCCTTGTTCTTCTTTTTCTTTTACTTCATGTGGGTCTAAGTGATAGCATTTTAAGTTATAGCGTGTTGATGCATAGCCTGCATCTTTTTGTTTTTGATAATCTTCTTCCAACTCTTCTGGTGTACAGAAACATTTATATGCGTGTCCATCGTCCAACAATTTTTGTGCGACCTTATTGTAAATGTCTAAGCGTTCCATTTGACGATATGGCGCATATTCTTCTTTTGGTTTTAATGGGGATTCATCCGCGATGACTCCCATCCATTCTAAGCCTTCTATTTGATTTAGTTCACCATGTTCAACATTTCGTGCGATGTCTGTATCTTCGATTCTTAATACAAAATCGCCATCATGATGCTTAGCATATAGATAATTAAAAAGAGCGGTTCTGGCTCCGCCTATATGTAAATGTCCTGTTGGACTTGGTGCATAACGTACTCTTACTTTACTCATTGTTTTCCTCCAATAAAATGACACATTGTGCCATAACTCCTTCTCCTCTACCGATGTATCCCATCTTTTCTCCTCGAGTTGCTTTGATATTTATTTGGTCAAAGTCAATCTCTAAAATAGGACAAAGAATAGCCTTCATCTGTTGTAAATAAGGAGCTAGTTTAGGTTTTTCGATAATGACTAAACTATCTGCATTGATTATCTTATATCCTTTTGATTTCATTAGTTCAACCACATGTTTTAATAATTTAGTTGAGCTAATGCCTTTATATTTAGGGTCCGTGTCTGGAAAATGTTTTCCTAAATCGCCTAAGGCTAAGGCTCCTAGTATACTTTCAGCTATCACATGGCATAAAACATCAGCGTCAGAATGTCCTACACATCCTTTTTCTGATGGTATGTTTACGCCCCCTAAGATTAAGGGACGATCAGTTGAGAGCTGATGTATATCAGTTGATTGTCCAATGCGCACAATTATTCTCCTGCTCCTTTAATATTATAACACTTTACAGGCGCATTAAGTTATACTTATCTCATGAATATTAAACGTTCCAAACATTGTGGTAATTCTTCTAAAAATGATTTCATGGAGCAGTTTACAATTGAGTTATTATCTGATTGTATTAATCCTGATCATTTAGATGAGGACTATGTTTTTATTAACCATTCACCATTTGAGTTAACAACTGTTGATTCGATTGAAATTGAAGTGGCTATTTCTCATGGTAAGTATGGAAGTTGTTTAGGCGTATTAAACGATTCCATTCCTTTTATTTGTCATATTGAACTTTCTAAAGTTTCAAAACTCATTGTTAAGTCTGTTTTGTTATTTGTCGGTCAGTCTAAAATTTAACCATTACTCTTGTTTTATTAAGTCGATGATGTTTGTTTGAACTATATTGTAGAGAAATACAAAAACGCTCAACACGGTGAAACTAAAAGAGATTATAAAAAAATATGTATTGAATAAGGGAAGATAACAACTGATTTGAGAGCTTATCCTTGATATCCATAATTTATTGCTAACCAGATGATGGAACAACCAAACACTAAAAACATGATAACTATTATATTAGACAAAAATAGTATTACTGATTCGGGAACTGCAACAGTTCCCTTTCTCAACAAGTATTTCTATTAAATTTATACTTAAAGTTCAACGTTTTAATTAGAATGGCCAAAAGATTGGAATTAAGAATATAATTGCGACAATACACAAGATATTAAAAGGTAATGAGTACTTAATGTAATCCTTAAATTTGAACCCTCCAGGTTTAAATACCAAAGTCATTAAAGGAGAAGCTAATGGTGTCGCAAAACTAATGGAAGCACCAAAGACTATCGCCGCCATAAAAGTCATCGGATTAACATTAAGTGCTGTCGCCAAAGTAAGACCAATATAAACCATCATCCCAGAAATACCTGTATTAGACATAAACTGAGTAAAGACATTGGTCAAAATAACAACTAAAACAAACAAGAGATAGGGATTGTTAGGTCCAATTAAATCAAGCATTAAATGAGTGACATACTGAGCCGAATTAGAATACTCTAATGCAGCAGCAAACCCAATGGATGCTCCTAAAATTAAGAACGAATCTAAATCAACTTCTTGAAGGACTGTTTCAAATTCAATATGACCAACAATAATAGCTAAAAATGCACCGGTTAGAGCAATCATCCCCAAACTAATATTAATAAAGTCTAAAGAGTCAGATAAGACAATCGCAATAACAGTTCCTAAGAATATGACCAAATTAATAATTTGATTCTTATCCAGTTTAATAGGTTTAAAGTCAAATACTTCCGCCTCATCGGGGACAATGCGATCATCAT
>CAYFSJ010000024.1:0-20301 GCA_964345765.1 uncultured Erysipelothrix sp. | reverse complement strand
TATATCCTCTTCAACCAACCCAATACCATGTCACCAATAAAGATGATAAAGATGACAGTGAAAATAAACTTAAGCACCGACCAAATGAGTTTAAGTGGGAACAGTAATATCTTGATAGGCAACATTAAAAGCCAAACAATAAAATCTAGAATAGGGATACCTGCTTTCTAATCTTTTTAAAAAAGGAGCTACCATAACTGGCAACTCCTGGGTGGGGGCAAATTTAGAACACTGAGTTATACATCTGAATGTACAAATCAGCCGATTTCTCCCAAGATACATCCGTCTTCATCGCATTCTTTTGGAGCATCTTGAAATCCTCTTTATTATCATAATACAAATCTACTGCATAACGCAAGACAAAATAGAAATCTTCTTCATTAAAATGTCTAAAAGTGAAACCAGTACCCGTTTTATCATACTGATTATATGGTAAAACCGTATCTTTCAAGCCACCAGTCTCCCTAACAAGTGGTAAAGTTCCATACCTCATACTAATTAATTGGGAGATCCCACAAGGTTCAAACAGTGATGGCATTAAGAAGATATCCGCACCCGCATAAATCTTTCTCGCCACCTCATCAGAATAACCACCATAGTAGACCATTCTACGCTTATACATATGTTCAGACTGTCTTAGGTCATGCTCATAACTTTGATCACCAGTCCCCAAGATAACAAGCTGAATATCCAAACCCATAATATCTTTCAGTTTATGAAGAATTAGTTGAACACCCTTCTGATAAGAAAGTCTAGAGACCATCCCCACTAAACACACATCTTTAGACTGTCTAAGCCCAAGTTGTTGTTGTAAATCAAGTTTATTCTTCGTCTTTCGAGAAAGAGTGTTAACCGTATAGTTCTGTTTAATATGAGGGTCCGTCTTAGGATTTTGAGACTCAACATCAATCCCATTAACAATCCCCCAAAGGTCATGTTCCCTCAGTCTAAGCACATTCTGCATATTCTCGCCGAACGCTTCCCCAAGGATTTCATGAGCATACGTATTAGAAACCGTATTTATTTTATCACTAAAGACAATCGCCGCTTTCATAAAGGAAATACCATCATGGAATCTAAGCGCCCCATCATGATATAAATCCATCGACAACCCAAAATAATCATACAACAAGCTCGCAGGGAAATTACCCTGAAACAAGAGATTATGAATCGTAAAGAAATGTTTCATCCGACCAATATTCGGATTATTAATCGAATACTTACACTTACCTAAAACGGCCATCATCCCACTGTGCCAATCATGTGAATGAACAATATCCGGATAATACTGTAAGTTAATCATCATATGATACACAGCATGTTGGAAAAACGCAAAACGCTCCCCATCATCACCATATCCATACATGCCATCTCTTTCAAAATAAGCTTGATTCTCAACAAAATAGAAAGTAACAAGTTCTTGTTTATGCTCAAAGATACGAACAGGATGATTAAGTTGAGCCTCACTCAACTGAAAACTAGCCACCAACTCCAACTCATTAAAATACTTCTCAATAATCTTAGTATAAAGTGGCATCACCACCCTCACATCATATCCTTTTTTAACCAACTCCTGAGGGAGTGAACCTACCACATCAGCAAGCCCACCACTCTTAATATAGGGTAAACCCTCAGCAGCCACCATCAAAATTTTCTTACTCAAAGAATCAGCCCCCTAAATCTTGTCGTGTCTATTAATATAAATCAGATTATCCCTAGAACCATCAACCATCTTCGTCTTCTCAATAAAAACATGACGATCAACTACCGCACCCCTCACATGGACACCACGCCCAATATAAGAACTCGGTAAAATAATAGAATCCTCAACAATCGCACCCTTCTCAATAATGACATTACGCCCAATAATCGAGTTAGACACCTTACCCTTAATCACTGTCCCATTCGCAATAGAACTAGAAGCAACATCCGCAGTCGTATCATAAATAGCCGGAGGCGAATCATTAGTCTTGGTATAAATAGGCCAAGAACGAGTAATCAAACGAGGATTCTTCTGATCCAACATCCTCATCGACACATCATAATAAGACTGTAAATCCGTAATCCCAAGCACAGTCCCCGTAACCGAGTAACCCTGCATCGAATACTTATGGACAGCCTCCTCAATAATTTCCTTCAACCAGTAAATACGAGAACGATAATCCGCCTCTCTAAGTAAGTCAAAGAAAACTGTCTTCTTCATAACATAAGTCTCAAGCGAGATATTACGCTGATTGGCCTGACCACGATTTACCTCAAAACCGGTAATATTCTTCTCACGATCCAAATTAACCGTAGTTAGACCCAAAAACTCTTCCTTAGCATTCTTACAAGAATGGTAAAGAACAGTAATATCCTTATTGGACTCAATATGTTTATCCAAGACCTTATCAAAATCTTGGGTGTAAATAAAATGGGTCGGCGCAACAATCACATACTCCGATTTGTTCTCCCAAATAAATGTTTCATTCTGTAGATAAGCTCTCACATCCGTATTATAGATAGACGACGAGATCTCCTGCTCACCATACATCACTCTCAAACGACCTTGCTTTGAATTGATATTGTAGTGACGTCCAGTCCCCACATGTTCGAAAACAGAGCGTGGTTTCTCCTTCACATACACATGAATATCATCAATGTTCGAATTGGTAAAATTACTAATCGGAAAATCCACCAAACGATAACGACCCATAAACGAAATCGACATCATCGGTCTATGATTCCCCAACCCCTCAACTTTAATATGGTCTGCTTCAAAACCAATAATACCTAACGCACGTGGTGTCATACTCTGCCTCCCTCACTAATCAACTCAATTGATTCTGACTTGGCCGAACCATACTCTCCAGGCTCGATGACTAAATCCTCCATAACAATAGAACGGGTAATATTAGCACCCTTCTTCACCTTAACATTCGCCAAAATGACAGAGTCCTTAACAACCGCACCCTCTTCAATTTCAACACCATTAAAGATAACCGAACCCTCAACTCGACCCGCAATAACCGAACCTTGGTTGACAAGCGCCTTAGACACATGACCCGTAGGCGTCACATAATGTGGCGGAAGTGTCACATCCTCAGTAAAAATCTTCCAATCATTATCACGAATATTAATACCAGAACTCGGATCCAATAAATCCATGTTTGCCTCCCAAAGACTGTTGATAGTTCCAACATCCTTCCAGTATCCCTTAAAGCGATAAGCCTGTAATTTCTTACCCTTACTCAAGAAATAAGGAATGATATCCTTACCAAAGTCATGATCAGACTTCTTGTTCTTATCATCCTCAATCAGTGCCTTACGAAGCGACTTCCAATTAAAGATATAGATCCCCATCGAAGCTAAATTACTTTTAGGCTTCTCAGGTTTCTCCTCAAACTCAATGATTTCATCCTTGTCATTAGTGTTCATAATCCCAAAACGACTCGCCTCAGAAAATGGAACCTCCAAGACCCCAATCGTCGCCTCAGCCTTGGTCTCTTTATGATGTTTCAACATCCAAGCATAATTCATTTTGTAGATATGGTCCCCCGATAAGATAAGCACATACTCTGGATTTTGTTGATCAATAAAATCAATATTCTGTCCAATCGCATCCGCCGTCCCACGGTATAAACCAAAACCGACTTCTGTCTCCCTAGGTGGTAATACAAAAACACCAGAATTAACAGCATCCAACCCCCAACGGCCACCAAGGGCCACATAGGAATTTAAAAAGATACTCTCATACTGGGTTAAAACGCCAACCACATCAATATCTGAATTCGCACAATTACTAAGCGCAAAATCAACGATACGATATTTTCCACCAAAACTCACTGCTGGCTTCGCAACTTTCTCAGTCAGGTTCAATAATCGTGTCCCACGACCCCCCGCTAAAATCATCGCAATCATTTCATGTTGTGGCATATTGATGATCTCCTTTCTCATTATTTTGTTATATTCATTATACAATGTAATAAAATAATATAATAGGAAATCAAAGCTTTATTTAGTTAATTGTTTGTTAAAAAGGGTCTTCGCCAAACCATAGCCAACACTATGCAAGACAAAGATCATAAAGATTCCCTCCACCACTCTAGGCACTAAACTCAAGAGGTAAGGAATCTTTAAAATAATATACAACCATAGAGACGTCAACAACATCTCCACCACGATTTCACAGATAATAACAATTCTCAAAAACTTAAAACTAAAGGCATCCTTAGCCACACGATTAGTCAAAAACAAGAGTAAAACACTCACCAAAACCAAGGCTATACTCACCCCTAATTTAGTCGAAGTCGTCAGAGACAACATCTCACGATTAATTCTAAGCTCAGGAACAAACCACACCAAACCAATTGAGATAATTGCCAAAACAACAATAAACATCTGGGTCATCAAATTATAGTTCTTACCAACATTGCTTCTCACCACAATACCAGAGATCGTCCCCACCAACATTAAGTTGAAGGTAAACCCCAAAAACGGAAACGCAGTCGGAGCCAACAATAACTGAATCATATCAATCATAAACCCAGCCAAAAATCCCCAAGTTGGACCAAACAACATCCCAATAAACATAATCGGTAATGTATCAAAATTAATCTGAAACGACTCAGGACCAAGCAGTGGTAAATCAATCTTTAACCAAGATCCCAGTAAGATTGAAATTACCATCAACAAAGCCACCTGCGTCATTATCTTAGGGGTCATCTTCAAAGGATACTTCCTAAAAACAAATACCCCTAGAGCGACCATCAACAGGCCAATTATAACTTGACTAATCCACACTAAATTCACGTCTTACCTCACTAATAAAATATAAAGAACCCGTAATAATCAACGTTCCATCCTGGGCTAATTGTTGACCAATTTTAATCGCCTCTTTAAAGTCTTCAACCGCCATAATCTGATCATTAATTTTAAGATTTTCAGCACTCTGAGCCCTATAAAAATCAAACTCACTCACAATTAACTGATCGGCCACTTCCTGTAGTTTACGAGTCATCGACTCCGTCTCCTTATCTTTTAGCGCCGCAAACAACACGATCAAAGGTCTAGGCAATTCTCTAATCGACTCAATCAGAACTTTAATCCCATCCTCATTATGTGCCCCATCAATAATAGTCAGCGGATCACCACTAACCACCTCAAAACGACCCTTCCATAAGGTCGACTCTAAACCCTTCACAATATTCTCTAGACTAAATTCTAAAAGTTTATGTTCATTCAACTGATAACAGGTTTCAAAAGCCAACGCCGCATTTCTAAACTGATACTTCGCATAAGACTGTAACTTAATCACTTGATCTCGATAGGTAAAGACTCTAGGCTTATTTGAACTTATTTCCAACAACTCAAACACCTCACGGTTTGCTTTAGCTTTAAAGATATCCACTAACTGTGGTCTTTGTTCACCCGTCAAGACTAATCCAGTCTCTTTGATAATCCCCGCCTTTTCAGTAGCAATCGCCTCTAGGGTATTACCCAACTGTGCCATATGGTCCATCGAAATATTCGTAATAACACTCGCCAAAGGTTTAACCACATTGGTCGCATCCTTACGACCACCCATACCAACCTCAAAGATTGCGAGATCAACATCCTCATCAATAAAATACCAGATGGCAATCAACATATCAATCTCAAACATGGTAATCCCATATTCATCCCAGTAAGGATAAGAGCGATTAATCAACTCCAATAACTTCTCATCGCTAATATCCAAATCATTAATTCTAAAACGATCATGATGTCTCACTAAATGAGGAGAGGTAAAGGTCCCCACCTTATAACCTTGTTGTTGGGCAATACTACGAATAAAGTTCGTCGTAGAACCCTTCCCATTGGTCCCAGCAATGTGAACACTCGTCAACTTATCCTGAGGATTACCCAAATCTTCAATCAGTTTCTTAAACTTGAACAATTGCGGGTGAAATGAACGTCTTCGATTAAACAAGACATCCAAAGCGTGGTTTAAATCAGTAAACATTAAAACGTTCTCCAGTCTATCGGACACTCGCCCAGCTCTTTATTTATTTTAGAGAAAACTCTAGAGCCAAAGAATCCTCTACTCGCACTCAAAGGGGAGGGGTGCGCACTCTTAAATATTTTATGCTTCTTCAAATCAATCAACGTCTCAAACTGACCAGCATGTCTGCCCCACAAAACAAAGATCAATGATCGATCAACTTTATTAAGCTCAACAAGATAATTCTTAAAGAAAATCTCCCAACCTTTATTAGCATGAGACATCGGCATCGAATCCCTCACACTCAAGGTCGTATTAACTAATAACACACCTTGTTTAGCCCAATTGATTAATGACCCTGATTGATTCTTTATCCCCACATCATCTAACAATTCCTTAAAGATATTCCTCAAACTCGGCGGGAGTTTAACCCCAGAATTAACCGAAAACGCCAAACCATGTGCCTGTCCTTTTTGGTGGTAAGGATCTTGACCAATAATCACCACTCGCGTCTTTTCTAAAGGCGTTAATTCAAACGCACGAAAACGTTCCTCAGGTGGTGGGTAGATATCAAACTCTAAGGAATCTGTCTCTATGAATTGTTGAAGTTTTATATAATAATCCTTCTTCTGTTGTAAGGATAGAAACTCTTCAAATGTCATATCACAAGTTTAACATTACAGCGTTTTTTAAACAATCTAAGAATATAATTCCTATTAAAAAGTTTTATGTTTATACCACTTTTCTTATAGACTTGTTCTCTCCTTTTAATCTTTCCCATTCATTAAACAATGAAGAATATCCGTCATAGAAAAGTTAAACGGAATACCAGGAATATTACCCAACTGATAGAATGTTTTCGCTTTTCTATTACCACCCTTTACCCATTTAACAATTTTATTCTCTCTAGTAATAAAGTCTATAGAATGTTTCGCCGTTTCAAGAACCGGCATAGAACTTAAGTTGTGAGAAGTGAAAATTAGTTGGCCATAAGAAAAGTAAGAGACATAATCTATTAATTTCTCTAAGATTAAATCGTGAATACTCGTATCAAGCTCGTCAATAACCACAATATCACCAGCATCAAGCTGTAAAAGGCTAGAGACTAAATGAAACAGCTTCTTGGTACCAGCACTTTCTAAATCAAATAAAAT
Source organism: uncultured Erysipelothrix sp. (assembly GCA_964345765.1). GTDB lineage: Bacteria > Bacillota_I > Bacilli_A > Erysipelotrichales > Erysipelotrichaceae > DUUI01. The sequence continues at coordinate 13,185 of CAYFSJ010000024.1, read as the reverse complement.
CTCATAATCCTTATATACTAAAAGAATGGAAGCTACTGAATATTTATCATCAATCTTCTGATAGTTTGGTTCAATATTAATTAAATTAGGTTTAAAGAGTTTAATAAACGACTCTCTTTTCTTTAAATAGTTTTCAAACTTATCATATTCATTATTCTTAATCAAGGTGAAGAAACCGTAATCTGTTTCAATCAATTTCTTAATGCATAATTGTTCCTCAAGGTTATCCTTTATATCTTCAATAGTGTTATTATCATTGTCTTTAAAAGATAATCTTTGTGGTAATTCATCTTCATGGTCTTTAGTTATATGCATCTTGTTAAAATAGTTCACCATCAAAGAAAGAACTTCAAATTCATTGCTTATATATTCAATCTGCGCCTTGTTAGTCTCATCATCATAAGCCTCAACCAGATCCATCAATAACATAATTATCGATTTATTCTTCGTCTAATTTATGGTTATGTTTTTTAATCTAGTAGATCTTTCTATTGAGATTTTGTTTCCAACACTCTTAAACTCAAAAACTTTAACCTTACTTTTAGAAGAGCTTTTCAAACGTTTATAGACAATTAACTCCTGAGATTGGAACTCTATTTTATTAACCAGAGAAATAGAATATGAAAAATATTGAGATCTTCACAAGTATATAAAAAACCTTCAATCATGATATTAAAACTTTTAGTTTTCTTATTAATTAACTCATTCAACTCATAGATATTGTGAGGCTCTTGAAGATAATTATCAGTCAAAGAGAAACTTTAAAGAATATCAAGCGCATGAACAATCGCTGATTTACCCGTCCCATTCTCAAAATAAAACCTTTAACATTTGATCGTTCAGTTAAAAGACTATCTTTAATATTATTATCATTAAAGGACAATTCAATTTCTCTCTCGATTGAGTTAATCCCTGAAATCTTTAAATTAGTTATTCTAGCTCCCATATCCAGTCTCCTGTGTAACGAGATTATAATATATTATCCACTAAAAGTTACAATCCTAACTTATTTTATATTGTTTTGTTCATTACTGATCTTTCAATTTGTTTAATCTAAGTTTATTATCAATATGCACAATCAGGTGTGCTTATGGTAAACTATAGGCAATATAAAGGAGTTACAAATGAACGCACTAAACCAGGTAAGAACCCACCTTTTTAATGAGCAACAGCTCAACCAAGACCGCTTTAATTATGTCATCCCAGATAGTTGGGACGCTTTTAATTTAGCCAAGTCAGACAATGTCCTAAGAGATGGAAATATTCTCGTCAATCCATATGAGCACCTCATCAACACCATCGATGCCATCATGGACAAATCCAAAGCTAAACACATGGACTACCTTATGCCTTATTACACCAACCATAAAGTGGATGAAGGCTATGAAAACGGAGACTGGATCTTTAAATCCATCGTCTACTCCATGATGATAAGAACCTCCAGTTCTTATGATCATGATCGAAACTTTAAACTCGACTTAGAAAATCTCTACAAACTCAAAGATACTGGGACATTCTTAAAAACAATCTGGATCTTACCATGGTTAAAAGAATTCGGAGTCGATACACTCTATCTTTTACCTATTTCAAAATATTCACTCAAAGATAAAAAAGGGGAAGCCGGCTCACCTTATGGTGTCGCAAACTTCTTTGAACTAGACCCTAACTTAAAAGATCCACTCAGTGGAGAAGAATCAGACGTCGAACTAGAGTTTCAAGCTTTAGTCGAAGCCTGCCATATGCTCGATATAAAAGTGGTTATCGACATCATCCCAAGAACCAACTCAGTCAACTCAGACTTAATCTTAGAACATCCTGACTGGTTCTATTGGGTCGATAAACGTGATTTAGAACATTATCATCCACCAGTCGTAGAAGGTCTCAAAGCAACGACCACCCCTAAGAAAGAATACTTTCAACAATTATTTGAATCTCAGGATGTCATCAATCATCTCAAACTATTCAAAGAAAACCCACGAGATAAAGACCCTCAAACCTGGAAACAAATGATGGCCTTCCATCTAGAACATCCAGATGTTGAACCACTCGACCTCATTGAACAATTCTTTGGCTTAAGCGTCGCCTACGCCTTCTCAGATCATATCAACGACCCTCAACCAGCCTGGTCCGATGTCACTTATTTCAGACTCTATTTAGATCATCCAGAAAACTCAAAAGAATATTTAGAGAAACTTGATTTTACTCCGCATCCTTATCTACTTTTTGATGTCGCTAAAGCATCTTTAAACCCAGGATCAGTCCCAAATATGGAATTATGGGAACTACTCAGTGATATCATCCCAACCTATCAAGAAAAGTACGGAATTGATGGAGCACGCATCGATATGGGCCATGCCCTCCCACTAGAGCTGATTCAAATGATCATCTCAAAAGCTAAGGACATCGACCCTAACTTCTGTTTTATCGCTGAAGAATTAGACATCGAAAATGCCCAAGTCTCACTAGACAAAGGCTATAACATGATTATAGGTGACGGCTTTATGAACATTCCATTCTTAGACGAATATTATCTGAATAAGTTTGTTTATGAATCACGAAAAAACCCGAGTAAAATCTTCGCCTGTGGTGAAACACACGACACACCACGCTTAGCGGCAAGGGATGGCGGGAAATCATCCGCACGCATGTTAACCCTATTAAGTTACTTCATCCCAAATACCATTCCATTCATTAATTCTGGTCAAGAATACTTCGAAATTCAACCAATGAATTTAGGGATAGGCGCCAGAGAAAATGAACAGTATTTACTAGATCCATCAGACCCATATTATGGAAAACTCGCCCTCTTTGATTATGTCGGTTTCCATATGACGGAACCAGATCGTTTCATCCTAAGAAATGATGTCCGTAATATCTTACCAATCCGCGATAAATACAAAGACTCCTTATTAGACTTATCAAAATCAATGGAACTAAATTTTGATAACCCGCAAATAAGAGCCGTCTCAATTGGAATCGAAAACGAACATTCATTCTTAATCGTTTTAGCCCATACCAATTTCTATCACGATGATTGGATTAACCTACATCTTTACAATATTCCAGAGCGCTTTAAAACAGATACCGCCCAAATAAAAGAGGTGTACTCTACTGATATGCATGAACATGCTCATTATTATCTCAATCAATATCAGCAAACACCAATCTTTATGAAAGCATCAGAATTCAAGTTGATCGAAATTACGATTTAGAAGATTAAAGAAATAGTCCTTAAATCCCTTGCTTTCATTACGAGAGACAGGAATCACTAAATCAGACTCATGAAAGTGAATCTGATTTTTTTCTATCTTCTTTATCTCATTTAAATTCACATATGAATAACAATTCGCTTTTCTAAAATATGGATGTCGATGCTCCCTCACAAAATTATTCAAAATACGATAACTCGTCTGAATCAACTCTCCATCGAGAGTCACCACATACACTCTACGTTGTTGAAGGGTCACCATCAAAACCTCATCATAACTCATACTAAAGACAGACTCTTTAGTCCTAATCACCAAACGATGATACTTCGATAGATAATGACTATAAAACCAATTGTTAATCACCCGCTCTAGTTTATGTTCCACTTCATCCTTTAAGATACAACCAACCACATTCACCCCAAAGGCTTCACTCATACACTTGAGTTCACTGGTAATAAACAAGATATTCATCGTAGGATAACGTTCTAACAACACTCGACATAAACAATCCCCATGATAGTTCTGATACACATCAGAGAGAATCATCAACTGATGATATTCATTCCTATCAAGACATTCTCTTCGACTCTGATAGACATGAATTTCATAATCAAACTCCACTCCAAACAAAAACTTTACCAACTGAGTTTTACATGTTTTCCTCAGTTTTTCACTCGATAACAGTATTCCAACACTCAACATATAACTTTTTTTACCAAATACTCCATTATAACGACATATTTTACACAATATTGAAATAATTAACAACAATATATTACAATATAGTCGGTGGGGGCCAAAAGAAAGATTTCTCGAAATAAAAGAGAAGTCTTTTTTTGTGATAAGATGTACTTGTCATGAAAACAATCTTATTATTTTTATTAATCCTATTAAGTAGTTGTCAACCACAAGAGGCACCCATTGAAGTCACTGAAACAATTGAGAGCGACCCAAGAGATATACCCTCAATTACTTTTAGCCAACAACCCATCTTTGTTGAATATGGCACTAAGAACGTCGACACTTCAAAGTGGGTCATCTCAGGTCATTTCCTAGAAATCGAATATCCAACTCTAGACACCTCCATTGTTGGCACACAACATATTATCTATCGACTCAAAGGACATAAGATGGATATCGAAGAACTCCTCAAGATTCAAGTTGTTGACACACAATATCCTATCTTTGTTGATAACATCAACATGATCGACATCACCCAAGGACAAGGCTTTGACATCTCTCAATTTAAGGCCATTGACCCTATTGATGGTGAACTCGAAATTGTTGTCGATACTAAAAACTTTGATTCTAATCGTCTACTAAGACAACGAATTACACTCATTGCGACAGACAAGAATTATAATGAAACACGAAAAGAAGTCTTCGTGAACGTCTTAGAACCAGAGATCGAAGAATAAAAAAAGAACCTGGATTTCAGGTTCTATTTGATTGAATCAATAATTGGATTTGAAAGTTCAAAGCTAAAGGTACCAAGAACAAGGTATTCTTTATCGGTCGAAACATCCTTACCTAAACGGACCGAAATTTCAAAATCTTCCATCTCAACTGTGTAGCGTTCAAACTTCACATTCTTTGGTTGATCTACTAAGGTCAACTCAACATATTCAATTGGCTTATCATTAATTGTCCCACCAAAATATTTAAACAAGCTATTAACAGTCGTTTCAATGTTTTGGTTAGAAATAATACTATCAATATTGACAACACCATTATCGCCATCAACAATCTTAAACTCACCATCTGTGTTCTCATTTAAGAATAAGACATATTTGGTTTTTTCAGACAGAGGCATATGGTTAGAAGTGTAATAAACATTGTCAATATCAATCGCGGCAGCTTCACGAACTAGTAGATGGTCTTGTGCTTGGATATCGAGTTTGTTTTTGTTCTCAAAAACTTCCAATACTTCAATATCTCTAAGCGCAAAGAAGTTCGTATCATTAATAACCGTTGAATTGGCCAAGTCTAATTTGTCCTTCACCTTCACTGATACGACTAAGTCACTTTTATCTAATAATTCTTTAAAATTTAATTCGTTACTTTTTACTTTTTTAACAACTGGGTCTAAATTGAATTCAGGAGCCACCACACTACGACATGAACTTAATACAATTAACATTAATATAAGCACTAATAAGTGTGTTTTTTTCATGGATCCTCCTTTCTTTGGGGATACTTTAACATAAAATCGATGCAATGACTAGTCACTCACTATTTTATTATTTATCAAAAACCAACCAGTTTTCACTGGTTGGCCTTCATTTTAATTAAACAACTCTTTCTTGTGTTTCAGGATCAAAGAATTTAACTTTATTGATATCCATCGATAATTTAAGCACATCACCCATCTTAACATCATCACGAGCCGTAATCTTAGCTAACATTTTTTGCCCACCAAAATCACCATGAAGAATAAATTCATGTCCTAATAACTCGGCCACTTCAACCTTAAAGTTAAATGGAGTTTCAGGGAACGCCTCTGCCACAATACCGTCAACATGGATATCTTCTGGACGAATACCTAAAACGATATCTTTCCCATCATAAGCTTCAAGCTCACGTAAGAACATACCAGGTAAATGAATTGTACGATCAGGCAACGCAATCTTATCACCCTCAATACGTCCTTGAATAAAGTTCATTGCTGGTGCACCAATAAAGTTTGCCACAAACATATTGACAGGGTTATTATAAATTTCCTTAGGAGCACCCACTTGTTGGATGTATCCATCTTTCATAACAACAATACGAGAAGCCATTGTCATCGCCTCAGTTTGGTCATGGGTAACATAAATAGTGGTAGAATCTAATCTTTCATGTAATTTAATAATTTCAGAACGCATCGCCACACGTAATTTAGCATCTAAGTTAGAAAGAGGCTCATCCATTAAGAAGACCTTCGCATTACGAACAATCGCACGACCCAACGCAACACGCTGTCTTTGACCACCTGATAAAGCCGCAGGTTTACGATCTAGATATTCTTCAATCTCAAGAATCTTAGCCGCTTCTTCAACACGCTTTCTAATTTCTTCCTTATCCATCTTACGAAGTTTAAGACCAAACGCCATGTTATCAAAAACAGTCATATGAGGATATAACGCATACGATTGGAACACCATCGCAATATCTCTATCCTTAGGTAGTACATCATTGACCACACGGCCATCAATTTCAATAGTTCCAGCCGTAATATCTTCTAGACCCGCAATCATACGTAGTGTCGTAGACTTACCACAACCAGATGGACCAACAAAGACAATAAACTCTTTATCAGCAATATCTAAATTGAAATCAAACACCGCCTGAACATTATTGTCATAAATCTTATTAACATTTTTTAAACTTAACGTTGCCATATTTTCTCCTTTTTCACATCGTTGTCAACATTATATCATCTGAGATTAAAGTATATTGTGCACAGTGCACAATGAATCTCATTGACCTTGATAACTCAATATCTGATGATCAAACTCAAATGAATCATCACACTCATAAACAAACAACACCACTTCCTGTTCTTGTTGTGGATTTAAATCATATAACGCAAACTAAAATGACTAATAGCACTAAGTATCCATATCTCTTCATACTCGCATTATCTCATAGATGAATCATCCCGACTGTTAACTTTTGTTAAAAAAACCAACCCATTAGGGTCGGTTCAATAATCTAGTTTTTATACTGATAATAGGTCAACATCAACTCAAGACATTGCCAGTTATGTGGAACTCTCAAATCCATCTTTGTCTTATCCTCAAATTCATCCAACCAATAATTAATGGTATTACGATGAACAAACAAATGATTGGATGTCGCCGTGCCATTACCCTCATTGAGAATATACGCTTTCGCAAACTCCATTTGTTTAGGCTTAATCTTCTCTACAAACAGCTCAACTTCATCCAAGACACTTCGATCATTTCGAATCATCGCCAACAATAACACCGTCTTTAGTTTAATTAATTGAGCCGACCCCATTCTATGGGCAAACAATAAGCATTGATACGTCAGTTTATCCTGTCCATAACAATCTAAACAAGTCATATGGATATCTCGATCGGATGAAAGCTGTAACACAAACAGTTCTAACAATGATTTCTTTTTCTCAGGTACATACAAGATTCCATCATAAGCACTCAAGTAATCAATTTCATAATCGAGCACTTCTCTTAAGATTGGCTCAAACAAGGTTGAATTAGTCAAAAAACGAATCATGGCATTATTTCGATAATGAGCGAACGATAAGGTTCTACACTCACCTTATTTCCATTTACAACACTCAATGTTGAGTTTTGATGAGTAACAGACTCTAGTAAGATTTCACCTAGATTTAAATCCACCTCAATACTTTGTACCTCACTCGATAAATTATGAAGCACTAATAAGTTCTCTCGTCTATAAGCCAAAATACTATTATTTCCAACCATTAAATTTTGAAACGAACCAGTCTTTAAGTCTTCTGATTCACTTCTAAAGCTACCCCAAGTTCGATAGTGATTTAAGATTGACTCTTGATTGTTTAGCTGAGACTCAACCGTCTCAGTTTCAGTATTATACTGTAACTTTTCCCAACTTGGGGTTGTGATATTAAGATAGCCATCCCATTTCATTGGTTCACGAATTTGTTCATCCGGTTTATTCCCCAAATAACCTAATTCTTCCCCATAGTAGATATAAGGATTTCCAGGCATCGTCAACAAAATACTTCCCGCTAGTTTTAATTGATCCCAGTTTCCATCTAACAAAGTTCCAATCCGAGGTTGATCATGATTCTTCAAAAAGATTCCATCTAAATAATTTGGGTATTGTTCAAAATGTTTTTGTCCCTGAATATAAGGACTCAACAATGCACTACTATTTCCCGTTCTTATTGCCTCAATAACACCATCACCAAAGTCAAAATTAAACATCGAATCAAACGCCCATCCATAATGAGCCATGCCCTGATTCTCCATCCATACTTCAGCGATAACATAAGCTTGTGGATTGATCTGTTTAACCCATGCCTTCATTTCTAACCAAAACTGTAGATTTTTACGAAGGGTCGGAGTCCCTACCGGATATTCATGTTGGTCATAAGCATGTTTGGCCGCATCATATCGGAAACCATCCACTCCTAAATCCAACCAGAATTTAATAATATCTCTAAATTCTGCACGCACCTTTGGTGAGTCTAGATTAAACTCAGGCATCTCAGACCAAAAAGATCCGTAATAATACTGATTATTCTTTTCATACCAAGCACTCTTATTTTGAGCGGGAATCTCCTCATAAGAATCTGCCTTAATATAGTATTCATCATAATCAGGATCATTATCCATGCTCTTAATAAACCATGGATGTTGAGAAGAAGAGTGATTAATGACCATGTCCATGATTAAGACCATCTCTCTTTTATCCACCTCTTCAATTAACTCTTTAAAATCATCCAAAGTCCCAAATTGAGGGTCAATCTCATAATAGTCGGTAACATCATATTTATGATAACTAGGCGATGGATGAATCGGATTTAACCATAATCCCTTAACACCCATTTCTTGTAAGTAATCTAAAGACTTAATCACTCCTTGTAAATCACCAAATTCATCACCATTGCCTGAGGCAAAGGAAATAGGGAATATATTATAAAAAATCTCCCCCTCAAGATGATTCGCATTTTCTTGGTTGATTAACTCAATAAGTTCTTCAGATTCTAAATTTAAAAAGTCTGGTTCTTGAGGTTTATTAGAACAAGCCACTAAACCCAATAGGACTAAAATTATGATTAAACGTTTCATTTGTTCACCACCATTAATCGACATTCATATGGTCTTAATTGATCACTTATACTGTCTGGCATATTACTTAGGACAACCTCTTCTAATTGTGTCTTAATTTTAACTGTCTTATTGTGCATATTCGCAAGCAAGATTAGTCTACTAGTTTCATCTTCTCTAACATAACCAAAAACAGAATCCGACTCTGTCTCAATTAACTCAAAGCTTCCATCAATAATCGTATTTGTATATTCACTATGAAGTCTTAAATCAATACACTTTTTATAGAAATTCAATAAAGAGTTCTCATCCTCTAATTGATTTTTAACATTCACTTCTTGATAGTCGGTATTCACCTTCAAATAAGGCTCAACCTTACTAAAGCCGCCATATTTTTCATCAGACCACTGCATCGGTAAATGACCATGATCTCGTGCATTCTTTCTAAGATGCTCTAACATTTCTTGTTCACTATATTTATGTTTATTGACTTTAATATAGGTCTGAGAGTTCACATCCTTAAAATCCGACAATTTTGTGTAGTTTGCATTGGTCATCCCAATTTCTTCACCATTATAAAGGAAGGGAACCCCATATAAAAACAACAACACCATGGCCAACATCTTGCCAGACTCTAAAGGATAGTTGACATCCCCATACTGACTCATTAGCCTTGGGTGATCATGATTTAACCAATATTGAGGTAAGAGTTGATGATCCTTCATCATGCCCTTGGTCCAATATTTAATCACTTCCCTAAGTTCTTTGACATTAGTCGACCCATCATTATTTAAACACCAACAAGCATCAAAATTAAAGACCATATCAATCGATTGAGTATAGCGCTTGGCATCCGGTAGTTTCGCACCACCACCCACTTCACCAATACTGACCATTTCGTACTGGTCAAACACCGCTTCTTTTAGCTGAGCCAAATAATCATAGAGTTCATCTCTATTAGAAAACTTTGACCAGTCATAAGCAATTCCATCTTCGGTCTTTTTCTTTGAATCACTTAGACTCATATCTTTTCCTAAATGAGCGATAGCATCCATTCTAAAACCGTCCGCGCCACAATCCAACCAGAATCTTGCCACATCAAACATGGCCTCTCTGGTCTTTGGATTGGACCAATTTAAGTCAGGCATTTTATCTGAGAAAATCTTTAAATAGTATTCTTGACTCTCTTGATCATAATTCCAAGCAGAGCCACCAAAGAAAGAGCCCCAATTATTGGGTTCTTTACTCCAGATATAATAATCTCGTTTCTTAGAATCCTTGCTCTGTCTAGATTCAATAAACCAAGGATGTTCATCTGATGTTTGATTCATAATGTAATCAAAAATAATGCGGATACCTCGCTTATGACAGGCTTCAATAAGTTCTTTTACATCCTCCAAGCTTCCTAATGTTGAATCAACATCTTTATGATCACTGACATCATAGCCATTATCATCTAATGGTGACTTATAAAAAGGTCCAACCCAGATTAAATTAACACCTAAATCATTCAAATAATCTAACTTTTCGATAATTCCTCTTAGGTCACCCACACCATCTTTATCACTATCATAAAAAGAGCGAGGATAGATTTCATAACCAACTGAGTATTTTAACCATTTTGGGTAAGCCATACTTATACCTGTAGTTGGGCTCTTGTTAAATCACCCCTAAAGGCTAATGCTGCCCACGCAAATAATCCGACCCCTAACATTAGGGCTGAAGCATAAAACATAATGGTATTTTGATGAGCAAACTCACTAGATTCAAGATGTTTCATAACAATCCCAAAGATGCCCCAAAGTGCTGGGATTAAAATCATAAAGTTAGAAAGCTCCATGGCAAAGACAATCACAAATAATAAAGCAACAATCATTAATGCGATTGAAATGATTAAACCAAAGGTACTAAAGGCGTCGAGTCCTATTTGAGTGATTAAACTCATCGCATTAGCAAACACAGCGAAGCTAATCCATCCTAAATGGAAACCACTTGGCCATCTTAAGAAAATCGCCTCTTTATAGAGAATGTCTTCTTGTTCAATGAAGTAACAGATTAAACCAACAACAATCCAATAAAGAATAATCATGACCATGGCTAATAATAACTTTTCTGTGACCCAGAATATATTCCAAAGAATATTAAATACATACCACACTAACATAAGCGGTTTGATCTTCTTTCGAAATACGACATTGTAATAAGAATTGTGTGCATGTTTAAACTCAGAATATACCACTAAGCCCATGCCAATATAAATAATGCCCCATATACTAAAAGTAAATCCAGCTGGTGCTAGGTAATTGACATATTTATCGGATACTTCCCCTTGCGATAAATTGCCGAAAAGACCAAGCATGGTTGTGTAATTGACTAGTAAAACTAAGACTAGTCCCCCTAATAACAACCATTTATTTTCGAGTATTTTTTTCATCTGACTCTCTCCTCTATTAAAAAATAGTGAGTATGAAACATACTCACTATTTTAGTTAACACTATTATATCAATTATTCAGGGACATTTTCTGCTTCAATTTTAGCATTTGTTGTTTCGATCAATTCAGCAATCGCATCATCAACTGAAAGTGTTCCATCCCAAACTTGTGGAGTGATAAGTTCCATCGTTCCATAGTAAGCTGCATCCATTGCTTTCTTTTGAGGGTTCTCAGGTAAAGTTAGAGCAGGCTCAGGGTAGTTAAATTCAAATGCACTCATGAATTGTTCTTGAACAGACTTACCAGTTAAGTCTGGAGTTAGTTCAGATCCATCCGCTAATGAAGGTGCATAAGCTGTTGTATCAACCATTGCTTGCATTCCATCTTGAGAATAGATTAAACGAAGTAGTTCGTGAGCAGCAGATTGGTATTTTGTATAAGTATTAATAACAAATCCTTTTGTCTTAACAAATGGAGATGGGTTAGCGCCATTGTAAGTTGGAAGAATTGAAATCGCATATTCGTTTCCTGTTTCTTCACTAAACTCAGCGACATTATGCCATGTACCAACTAGACCAAATGGTGCTAAGTTGATTCCATTAAGAACATTGTCCCAACGTGAAGTCATTGATTCACCTGGAGTAATTGATCCAGATTCTTCAACAGAAATACCAGCTTCTTTCGCTTCAACTAAGAATTCTAAACCAGCTTTGAACTCAGGTTTGTCATAACCAGGATTTAGAGCATCACCATCTTCAAGTAATTGCCATCCACCTGTTGTTAAAGCAAAGTATCCTGACCAAGGTTCTTTAAGAGACATAGGGAATACAACATTTAGTTTTCCTTGTGTTTCTTCATCAGTTACAACTTCATTACCTTCTTCATTAGTTTCAGTAACGCGAGTTGTAATAGTTGGACGTTCTTCTAGATAAGATCTAGAAAGTTCAAAGATTTCTTCCCAAGTATCAAATGCATCTGGTAAGTTATCTCCATTTTCGTCAGTAGTATCTAAACCTAAGTTTTCAAGTAGAGTTAAGTTAGTAACAAACGCCATTCCATCATAAGTAACAGGCGCATAAACTGTTTGATCAGTTGTGTTACCAGCATTGTAGAACGCTTCTAATGAATTGTTCTTAATAACTTCAGCTAAGTTTTCTTCAATCGCTAAGATGTGAGAAACGTTACGAGAAACTTCCCCATCAATAACCATTAAAACGTCTTGAACTGAATCTTGTTCAGTTGCAAGTCTGTCAGCAGAATTAGATGCTCCAGAGTTTTCAAACGTTACTTTTCCAGCGTGTTCAGGGTGAGTTTTATCCCATAAAGCAACAATGGCTTCCCCGTATGAGTCTGTATCTACACCTAAACGAATTTGTGCATCCTCTTCGATTTCGTAATGGCCTGCATCCGCATTCCATACGGCTTGAGTTCCATCTAGATTGCCAGATGGTTCATTTGTGTCTGTTCCTTCATTGGTCTTAGAATCTGTATCAGAAGGCTTTTGTTCAGTACGGTCTGTACCACCACAAGCCACTAACATTGCTGCTACAATCGCTAAGACTAGAAGTTTGAATAGATTTTTCATTCTTGTTTCCTCCTAGTAGAATGTTTCTCTGTGAAGCGCATCAAACAAATCTTTTGAGATATGCTTGATCATGTAAACGCTTGACAGTAAAATTATTATAATATTTATATAAAATGTTGTCAATTTTTAACGCTTTTGTGCGCTAAGTCTCCAACAAGAAATTCAACATATTAACTG
>CAYFSJ010000023.1:0-22176 GCA_964345765.1 uncultured Erysipelothrix sp. | reverse complement strand
TTCATCTAGAGCCTAATAATTACCCATGTCTACTCTAAGATATGGGTTTTCTTATTGACAGTAATTTAACTATTTCATATAATAAGGATATCTTCAGGGCAGGGTGAGATTCCCGACCGGCTGTAAACCCAGCGAGCACCGTAGGTGTTGAACTTGTGAGATTCAAGTGGCGACAGTAAAGTCTGGATGAAAGAAGAAATGTCTTTTTTCTTGTTAAGTCCTGAAGGTTAGGACTTTTTTTGTCTAGCCAGAAGGAGAAGAGAATGAACAAAAATGTACTATCATTAAAGAATATTGCTAAAATCGCAATATTAGCCGCACTATCTGCCATTATTATGCAATTTAGATTTCCATTACCATTTGCTCCAGGATTCTTAGATTTTGACTTAGCTGAAGTTCCATCTTTAATTGGTGCTTTTGCGATGGGACCTGTTCAAGGTTTAATTATTGTAATTCTTAAGAACATTCTGAAGATTATTATGAGTGGATCAAATACATCCATGGTCGGTGAATTATCCAATGTCATTGTCAATGGTGCCTTAGTGATGGTAGCTGGTTATTATTATCGATATAATCGTACCTTTAAGGGAGCGATCATATCAATGGTATTAGGGGTTATTGCCCTAACCACAGTTGCGACATTAAGTAATTATTTTGTGATGTTCCCACTATATGCCAATGTATTAGGTTGGGAAGTTCAACAGATTGTGGATATGGCTGCTGCTGTTAATCCACTAGTAAATAGTTTAGAGACAGTCATGCTCTTTACGATTGTTCCATTTAATTTAATATCAGGGATAGCAACCTCCATTGTGACGACCCTTATATACCCTCATATATCCCCGATATTGAAACGATAAAGTCACTGTTCAGTGACTTTTTTCATAGGTTTATATGCTATAATATGAGCATTGAGGTGGTAATATGAGTCAAAGAAGATCTAGAGTAAAAAAGTTTGAAAAATTGCGTGAAGAAATAATGAATGAGACATTTGATAAGATTGAAACAAAAGAATTGTCTCCTTTCGCAAATCAATTGCATCGTCTTGATGATGAGCAATTTGAAAATATGGATGTATCATCCTATCAAGAACATCAACCGCTTCATTTAAGAAGAGAGACTTTTGATGTAAGTAGTACAGATTCTGATCCTGTCGATAATGAGAAACTTGATGATTTGTTTGAATCTGCAAGTGAATCGATGATTGAAGATACAGATTCTTTTAGAAGTAATTATTTAGCTGATTTTATTGATGAAGCAAAACAATATAATGTTGAAAAAGGTTATCGGGTTGATCATGATACCAAATCGAATCTATTAAGAGAGCTCAAAGCTCAACATCTTTATCATGAACAAGACGATCAAGATATACAAGAAGACATTGAAGTCTATGAAGATGAGCTGATTGAAACCTTGGAACCTGAATATGTTGAAGAACAAGAAGAGATTGAACCAGAACATTTTGAACAAGCTGATTTTGAACAAACCATGGAATTTCAATCAACCGAACTAGAACAACAACCAACTATCGAAGATGATGATGATTCGTTAGAAGAAACTATTATGATGCAAGTCGCTCGTTTAGCAGAAAATGAAATGAGTGAGGAAGACTTTTTAGATGAATATGCTCCAAGTGACTTACTAGAAGCAACAACTAAGTTAAAAGTTCAATTAGACCAACAGTCTGAAGTTGTTAAAGACATGGAATCAAAGATTGATAAAACAAGTCGTTCCATGAATATTTTATTAACCGTCTTAATTACCACATTATTAATTCTACTAGCAGTTTTTGGCTATGTCTTCTTGAGAATATTTGAGATAATTTAATGAAGTATAATGTAGCAATTGATGGTCCTAGCGGGGCTGGAAAATCTGTTATTGCGCTTAAAGTAGCACAGCGCTTTAACCTTTTACATATTGACTCAGGAGCAATGTATCGTGTCATCGCACTCAAAGCGAAACAAAACGGGATTGCTTTTGATGATGAAGAAAAGCTTGTTGAATTAATTAAGACAACCGATATAAAAATGACACAAGAACGACGTATCTTTATGGATGATCAAGAGGTCACCACTCTAATTAGACATGAAGAAATTTCATTAGGTGCCTCAGCAGTGTCAAAACTTAAGGAAGTTAGACGTTTGCTTGTCTTAGCTCAACAAGAGCTTGCTAAACAAAAGAATTGTATCATGGAAGGACGAGATATCGGAACAGTCGTCTTACCAGATGCTGAAGTTAAAATATTTTTAACTGCACAAGTTTCTGTAAGAGCCAAAAGAAGATACTTGGATCTATTATCAAAAGGGTTAGAAGCCGATTTAGAACAAATAAAGAAAGATTTAATTTTACGAGATTATCAAGATAGTCATCGAAAAGAATCACCACTCAAAAAAGCAGATGATGCGATTGAATTAGATAGCAGTCATCTATCCATTGATGAAGTTGTTGAGGCAATCGGTGAAGTAATAAATAGTAAAGTACAATGTGAAGGGAGGAAGATAGTATGATTGATGGAATAGTTGCTATTGTAGGACGACCAAATGTTGGTAAATCGTCATTATTTAATCGAATTATAGGTGAAAGAGTATCCATCGTCGAAGATACTCCTGGAGTAACACGAGATCGAATCTATGGAAAAACCGAATGGTTAACCAAACAGTTCAGATTCATTGATACTGGGGGTCTTCAAATAGAGGATCAACCTTTCCAACAAGAAATTAAGATGCAAGTTGACTTGGCCATTGAAGAAGCGGACTGTATCCTTTTTGTCGTTGATGGAAGAGAAGGATTAACAGATAATGATAACTTTATCGCTAGAATGCTCCAAAAAACAAATAAACCTGTGATTTTAGTTGTTAATAAAATTGATGATAAAACACTTATGAATAATATCTATGACTTTTATAGTCTAGGTTTTGGTGATCCAGTTCCAACATCAAGTGCCCATGGAATTGGGGTAGGGGACTTGCTAGATAGGGTCGTTAGTCATATTAATGACTTTATTTCTAAACCAAATTATGAAGGAATGATTCGTTTTGCAATTATTGGACAACCTAATGTTGGTAAATCTTCCTTAATTAATGCCATCTTAAATGAAGAGAGAACGATTGTTTCAGAAATAGAAGGGACAACTCGTGATGCCATTGATACACCATTTGTGGTGGATGATAAGGACTTTGTCGCTATCGATACAGCGGGAATTCGTAAACGTGGTAAAGTCTATGAGAACGTTGAAAAATACTCTGTCTTGCGTGCCTTAAGCGCCATAGAGCGTGCTGATGTAATTCTATTTGTGATTGATGGAGAGCGAGGCATTCGTGAACAAGATAAACATGTAGCAGGATATGCACACAATGAAGGAAAACCAATCATTATCATCTTTAATAAATGGGATAGTTTAGAGAAAGATGAATTCACGATGAATCAGAAAGTTGAACAGGTGCGTCAAGAATTCCAATATTTATCGTATGCACCAATTCTCTTTGTTTCAGCAAAGACCAAACAACGAGTACATACTATTATCCCAATGATTGAGAAAGTATATCTAAATTCACAAACTCGTATTCCTACATCCGTTGTAAATGAAGTGGTGATGGATGCTCAACGCTTTACACCACCTCCAACACATAAAGGACAAAGACTAAGAATTTATTATGCATCTCAAGTTGCGGTGGCACCACCAACCTTTGTCTTTTTTGTTAATGATCCTAAATTATGCCATTTCTCTTATAAACGATATTTAGAAAATCGCTTACGTGAAGCATTTGAGTTTGAGGGGACACCAATTCACCTCAATATGCGAAAGAAAAATCTGTCATAAAGCCAATTAATAGTGCATTTTATTGAATTGTTAAGAACAATTTGATATTATAAGTGTATGAATGGAGGAGAATAAAATATGAACGGAACATTCAATAAAAAAGCATTAGCTGATGCATTAGCTATTCGTTTAGATGTAACTAAGAAAGATGCTACTGAAATCATCGATGTACTATTAGAAGAAATTAAAGATGAATTGAAAAAAGGAAGCAAGGTTGATATTGCTGGATTTGGACGCTTTGAAGTTAAAGATCGTCCTGAACGTGATGGATTCAACCCTCAAACTAAAGAGAAAATCAAAGTTCCTGCTTCTAAAGCATTAACATTTAGAGTTTCTAAAGCTCTTAAAGACGAAATCAATAACAAACGATAAGAAGCTTTGCTTCTTATCTTTTTAAATGAAAGGAGAGTCTATAGATGATCAATCCACTCTTATTTGGATTTTATGGTCTAGATGGAACTCAATGGATATTAATTTTACTAGCCTTTGGGATTGCGATGTTTGCTCAAGGGCGCGTTCAATCTGTCTATGCCAAATATAAACAAATACCAGCCGATACTAACTTAACAGGTGCTGAAATTGCTAGACAAATCTTAGATCGTCATGGGATCCATGATGTTCAAGTAGTTCCTGGAAAGGGAGCAGAATTATCAGACTTCTATGATCCAAAAAATAAAATTGTTAGTTTATCTAGCAATATCTATAATACAAACTCAATTGCGGCAGTTGCCGTTGCAGCCCATGAAGTAGGGCATGCAATCCAACATGCAACTGATTACTCATTCATTGCTTTGAGAAATAGATTGTTACCAATGACGATTGTTTCACAAAATCTAGGTTTACTGTTAGTCCTAATCTCATCCATGTTCTTACATACTAGTTGGGGATTCTCTCTATTCTGGGTAGGGATAGCAATGTATGGTGTCGTTGGATTATTCCAACTTGTCACATTACCAGTAGAGTTTGATGCTTCTAAACGTGCTCTAGTTAATTTACAAGAGATGAATTTAGTTGCAGCAGATGATATTGATGATTCTAAGAAAATGCTTAATGCAGCAGCCTTTACTTATGTGGCAGCATTCTTAGGGACTATCATTACAATTATTCGTATCGTACTCATGTTTATGGGTGGTAATCGAAGAAGATAAGCTCGTTAATCGAGCTTTTTTATAGGAAACATGGCCAATTTCTTTTATTAATAAATGAAAGGAGGAGCCATGTTTTTAAATGTACTGAGACGTCTTATTCTATTAGGACCAGTTCTACCATGGTTTAGATAACAATGGGGGTAGGATTTGTCTCAATTGGTTTAATTAGCTCGATGGTTTATTTTTATTATCGAATATTACCACTGATTAAACCCTAAGAAAAAGGATATCACTAGATATCCTTTACTTCGCATAATGTATATTATGTAATTTTTAGATTACTTTTTAAGTCCTTCAAATGCCTTAATTAATAACGGTGCATACTCAGGTAGATTAACTGGTCGCTGAGCAGAAATAATATGTCCATCATCAATTGCACCAATATCATGCCAAATAGCACCTGCATTCGCTAAATCATCTTTGATTCCAGGTGTGCTAGTGACATTAACACCCTTAAGAATGTCAGCTGATGCTAAGACCCAACCTGCATGACAGATTTGTCCTATAGGAAGTTTCTCTTGATCAAAATACTTAACCATCTCTAAAACCTTGTCAAATCGTCTAAGTAAGTCTGGTGACCATCCACCTGGTACTAGGATTCCATCATAGTCTTTTGGATCAATTTCATCAAAACTATAATCAGATGTCGCTGGAACACCATATTTGCCAATGTATTTTTTTCCTTTTTCAGGTCCCACTAAATCTACTTGTATACCAGCTTCTCTTAAACGGTACACTGGATACCATAATTCTAAATCTTCAAAATCATCGCTCAATAATTGTATTACTTTTAAGTTTTCTAACATGTTAAATCTCTTATTGTGAATTTTTCACAAGTATATCAAGGAAAGATGTTCCTGATGATGTTGGTTTAACGTTAAAATTATCGCAAATAGTTGCACCTAAATCAGCAAACGTATCGCGAGTCGTTAAATGAATTGGTCCATTAATCTTAGGTGAATAGATTAATAGTGGCACAACCTCACGGGTATGGTCTGTCCCAGCAAAAGTAGGATCATTACCATGGTCAGCCGTTAACACTAAAAGATCATCTTCTCTGACTAATTCTTTAAGTTCACCCAGTTGCTTGTCAAAATCAATTAATCCTTGGGCATATCCTTCAGGATTTCGTCTATGACCCCATAATGCATCAAAATCAACAAGATTAACAAACATCATTCCATTAAAGTCTTTCTCCATTAATTGAATGGTTTGATTCATACCATCTTCATTACTCTTACTACGATGAGATTCTGTAATTCCTTCACCATCAAAGATATCAACAATCTTACCAACACTGATAACATCATATCCCCCCTTTTTTAAATGATCTAAGGCAGTTACTCCATAAGGTTTTAATGCATAATCATGTCTATTTGCAGTTCTTGTGAAATTATTCGCTTCTGAACCAACAAAAGGTCTAGCAATTACACGACCAACCTTCCATTCTGGTTTCATGGTTAACTCTCTAGCTATCTCACAAACTCGGTATAATTCTTCTAAACCAAAAGTTTCCTCGTGGGCAGCGATTTGTAAAACAGAATCAGCTGATGTATAAACTATCATCTCCCCTGTTTCCATATGACGTTCCCCTAATTCAACTAAAATTTCTGTACCAGAGGCTGATTTGTTCCCAATAATCTTATGACCAGTTCTAGTTTCTAACTCGTCGATTAATTCTTGTGGAAAACCTGTCTCAGTAAATGTTTGAAATGGTGTATCCACATATAATCCCATTAATTCCCAGTGACCAGTCATCGTATCTTTTGATGCGGAAGCTTCCTGCATAATCCCATAAGCATGATGCTTATTATGCTCAGGTTTAACTCCTTTTACATCATGAACTGATCCTAATCCCATAGTTTGAAGATGAGGTAGCTCTAAACCTCCAACATGACGGGCGATATTACCAAGGGTATCTGAACCCACATCTCCAAATTCAGCAGCATCTGGAGCTTCACCAGCGCCCACTGAGTCCATTACGATAGTAATGACACGTTTAAATTCACTCATTGTTTTGATTTCCTTTCTTCAATAATTGTCCTGGATGAAACTGATCATACATTCTCTTTTTAGATTTACTCTCTAAATGAGTATAAATCTGAGTAGTCGAAATAACTTCATGACCCAATAATTCTTGAACCACTCTCAGATCAGCATCATTATTGATAAGCGCGCTCGCAAAACTATGGCGCAGCATATGCGGGGTCACATTTTTACGAAGTTTTGTTTGAACTTGACGCTTTCTTATTCTATTATAAACGCTTTGACGACTTAATGGCAGTGATTTAATATTGACTAACAGTGTTAACGTCGATTTTTTCGGTACATTCAACAAATAGTCTTCCAATGCCTGTTGAGCACGTTTACCAATAGGAACAATTCGTTCCTTTGATCCTTTTCCAAGGATTTTAAAGAATCCCTCATGTTTATAATATCTAGAATGAGTCAATGAGATTAATTCAGTCACTCTTAAGCCACAACTAAATAAAACTTCAATTATGGCTTTATCTAGATAATCATCAAAATTCTTAATTTCAAAACTCGTTAATTGAAGCACTTCCTCTAAGGTTAAATATTCTGGAAGTTTCTTGTCTTTTTGATGAACCTTAAGATGAAGCGTTGGATCAACCTCTACTTCTTTAGTTGATACTAGATATTGATAAAAATGTCTAATGGCACTCAAACGTCTTGCTAATGAAGCATTTGAGATACTTTTAGACCAAGCATAGAACAAATCTTGAAGTTGATTTGGTGAAAGTTCTCCATACTTATACTCAATCTCATTAAGGAATATTTCCAAATCATTTAGATAACTCTCAATGGTAGCCTGTGAATAATTTGAAACATACTTTAAATGGTTTTTATATTGTTCAATTACTTTTTGACTCATTTTTCTTCACTCGCCTTACGTAAAATCGGTGAATCAAATAAATCATTAATCTTATGAATAATTTCGTTTACTGAATGTTCTTTCTGATCATAATTAAACAAATTATAGATTTCATCTTCTTCAATAGTCTTTAAGTTATTTAAAGCAACCCCTAAGAAAGTAACAGAATCATTAAATTCAAACTGATCAAATAACAATAAAGCACTTTGATAAAGTTGTTCAAGCGTCGAAAAACCACCCTCATTCCGTTGTGATTTAGACGTTGGCTTTTCTTGGTTGAACCCAACCGTCACACTTAAGGTGAGACCCATAAAATTATTCTTTACCAATTTTTCAACTATATCTTCACATTGAGTAAAAATAATTGAGTGTATCTCTTGATAATCATCGACCCCTTTTAATAACGAATTGGAAGCAGAAATCGATTTAACATCCGCATCAATCTCAAGCTCTGCTGTATCGATACCATGTGCTTTATCTAATATTGAATCCATCTGATTATGTAAAATAGGTTCCAGGAATTTCTTATCCGTTGTCACCAAGTCCCCTATTGTTTTTATATTTAGCCTCTTTAATTTCTCTTGAGTGACTTTGCCAATGCCATAAAAATCTTCAATTGGCAATGGCCATAACTTACGCTTGACTTCTCTTTTTCTTAAAACCGTAATTCCCATTGGTTTCTTTAAATCAGACGCCATTTTCGCCAAAAAACGATTAGGCGCAACCCCAATTGAACAGGATAAATTATACTTTTCCTTTAAATCTCTTTGAATTTTAAACGCTAAATCAAGCGGTTTATCAAATTGTTTTATTTGTTGAGTCACATCCATATAGCATTCATCAATCGATAGGACTTCAACCAAAGGAGTAATTGTTCTTAAATAATTAACAAAAAGATTGGAAACTCTTCGGTACTCTTTAAAATCAGGTTCTACTACTACTAAATGTCGGTACTTTTGTTGAGCAATAGCCAGAGGCATCGCGGAATGAATTCCATAGGCTCTTGCCTCATATGAAGCCGTCGTGACAACTGAGCCACTCTTATTACGTGAGACAACCAGCGGCTTACCAATTAAGTTAGGATCATTATTTTGTGCCACACTAGCATAAAAAGCATTTAAATCGATATGAAACAACACTCTAGAACTCATGTTTAAGATCCTTAGTTTGACTTAATAGATTTGAGGCAGCCTCTATACTCGATTCATTAATTTGTGATGATAACATTAATGCTAATTGTTCTAAACGTTCTTTATCATTCAATTGTTTGAAATAGACTTGAGTAAATTCTTCAACATCTTTCTTATAAACTAAATGATGGGTATCTCCAAAAGCAGCAATAATTGGTAAATGAGTCACAACTAATAAACCATGCTCCTTCGATAATTGATTCATTTTTTGTCCCATCAATTGAGCAACTTGTCCAGAAACACCTGAGTCAATTTCATCAAAAACAATCAATTTAGGTGTTTGGTGTCGATTAAAAATCACTTTCAACGCCAACATGACTCTTGAAAGCTCACCACCACTAACCACCATGGAAAGTGGTGCTAAATCTTGACCTTTATTTAATGCAATTAAAAACTTAACCTGATCAATTCCTAATTCATTTTCGACATGATTAAATTTAACATCAAAATTAAAATGATGTAAATTCAAATCCTGTGCATGTGCCTTTAGTTCATTTGCTAAGTTAGAACTAGCTGCTTTTCTTAGCTCGCTTAACTTTTCTGAAACCTTCAGATAATTTTGATGAGCTTCCTCAATTTTCTTATCAAATTGATTTAAAGTTCTCTTATGATCACAATGATTGTTAATTAATTCTTTAGACTCTTCGATATAATCCAATATTTCTTGTACACTTCGATTTAAACGACGCATCGTACTAGTATATAAATATGAACGCTCATTAAGTTGTTGATAGCTTTCTTCATCAAAGTCAGCTGAACTGATTTCTTGTTTAATACTTTGATGAGCTTCTGATAACTGATAATAGGCAGAAGAGACTAATTCATTAATATCTTTATTTGGACTGGAATTTAAGACAGGATATAAGGACTCATAATTAACTTCATCAAAAATATCAGATAATTCATAAGCTGATGCCAATGATAACTCAACTTCCTTAAGTCGCTTAAGCTCTTCTTGAATAGAATCAAGTTCATCGACACTAAAATTCAATTCTTCTAAAAGATCGATTTCTTTTTGAAGTTGATTTAGTTCAAATTCATCCAACTGATGTTCTAAAAATTGGTTCTTTTGTGTTATTAAATCTTTATACTCATAATAGGTTTGTTTTACCTCGGATTTTAAATGATCATTATCAATAAACTGATCTAAATAATTTAAATGATTCTTTTCATCCAATAATCCTTGAGTATTAAACTGTGAATGAATATCAATCTCTTCACTTAAAATTGTTTTGACTAAATTAAGTGGAACTAATTGTCGATTAATCCGATAAGTCGATTTACCATTTTCGTTAACAATACGAGAAAAGACCATCTCTTGATCAACCTCAAAGCCAGCTTCTAACAATTGTTGATAAGCATTTGACTCTTCTTCAAAACTAAAGATAGCTTCAATAATCGCTTGTGAGCCATAAGGTCCTACTATTTCTTTGTTTAATCTTTGTCCCATAATCAGTGATAAAGCATGAATAAAAATAGATTTTCCGGCACCCGTTTCACCAATAACAACCATCATGGATGGCTTAAAATCAAATTGAAGCGATTCAATTAGAATGTAATTATAAATAGAAAGCTGTTGAATCATTAATTGTTATTCACCTCGATATCATTTAGAATGTCATTTAAAACACTTAAACTATCAATTTTAGCTTGTTTTCTTAAATAGGAGACTGGACCATGTTTATAAAGTTGAGACTGTGGTTGATAGATATGGATTACAGAATAAGATGCAATTTCTTTCTTTAATTCATCAATTTTACACAATAATGATTCAGGAATAAAATCATCACTCACAATATAGATTGGTTTATTTGTCTGTAAACAAAAGCTGAGTGCATCCTCATCCATTGGGTTAGCGTAGCGCATATTGACGACCCATAAATTTAAGTAATTTGACTTACTCTTTTGAAGATAAGTTTCGACATTGGAGCCATAGGTTAAGATTATTCCACTCGGATCAGATACCTCTAAGTTATTAATCTCCCATTGACCTAATATGAATGGAGGATTACTTAATGCGGCCTTCATACCATTTTGATCTTGAAGACGTACAATTGAGACTTTTGAAGTATGTTGAGTCAACAATAATTGATGGTGAATTTCCTGGTTATTTTTAGGTTGAGCAATAACAAATGGATCAAATTTAGAGAATAAGCTTAAATCATAAATCCCTTTTTGAAGGCCTCCATCAATTTCATTAAAACCAGAATTTAAAGCAATGATTGTCATCGGACAATTAACTAAAGAGATTTCACTTAAAAGTGTCTCATAAACCGATAGTAGATTTTTGCTTTCACAAATTAAAACTGGTTTTAAGTTTTGTAAACATAATCCAGAAGCAAAAGAAAATCCATGAGCAAGTGCATTGTGAATATTAAATATTTTCCCTTTAACAAATTTAAGTTTCTCTTCTAGATGTGAGACAGTATTGACAACCATAAAGCGCGGATTTGATTCTGCCATAACTTTTAGAGTTTCAATCATTTGATCTTCACTAGAACAATAGCCTTCTGGAAGATCAAAAATATGCTTACCAGTATTTGGATCAAAGTCATTTAAATCAATCCAGTGCCCTTTCAATTCATGATGTGCTTCTTGATACCCTTTTCCTTTAATTGTTTTAAAATGAATAACAATTGGCTCTTCATAATCACGCGCATACTTTAATACACGATTAACATCACTTATTTTATGTCCATCAAAAGGTCCAATGTACCGAAAGCCTAATTCGGTAAAAATATTGGTGGTTGTGACCGTTTTACCTAAGGTACTGGTAATCCCCTTAATGGATCTCTTAATTGGTTTAGTAATCAGATTACCCTTCTCAAAGAAAGAGGACATATCATCTCTAAATTGAGTAATTGGTTTTGCTAGAGCGAGATTCTTTAGGCTCGTGGCTAATCCACTAATCCCTGAAGCGTCTGAATAATCGTTGATAACTATAATGACTTTCTTTTTATATGAACTGATATGATTTAATGCCTCAAACACAATCCCTTTATTCAATGCTTCATGACTCAACACACATATAATCTGATCAGCATCATTCTTCATACTTAAACCATAGGCTATTGATAATGACTGTCCTATGGTTGTTGCCTCATAAGGATCATGTTCAGATTCAGAAGCAGACTGAAAACTCGACATGCCATTAACCTGTCGTAGTGTTTTAAACGCATTCGCTCTTCCTGTAAGTATTTTATGTGTATAACTTTGGTTATCTGGATCAAATAAAATCTTATCAGCTGGTGAATTAAAAACACGGTGTAAACCAATACTTAATTCAACCGATGAAAGATTCGAAGCCAGATATCCTCCCGTTTTACTAACATTTGTAATTAAAAACTCTCTAATTTCAGTTGATAAAGATTCAAGCTCTTTAATAGAAAGTGTTTTTAAAAATGCAGGTGATTCTATCTTGACTAAATCCATAAGCTCCTCTAACTTTGTCGATTCACTAAATATTCGATCATATTATATATTTCTGAATTATTTAATTTTAATTTATCTAAATCAGAACGTATTTCAGCATATAAACTTGACACCAACTCATGCGCTTCATCTAAATTCATAAACTTAAGAGCAGTCACTTTTTGATTGCTCGCATCTGAACCTGTGGTTTTACCAATTTCTTCTAATGATTTGCTGACATCAAAAATATCATCTTGAATTTGGAAAGCACGACCACATTTATAGCCAATATTCTTTAATGTTTCACGATCTTTATCTTTACCTACTAAAATCGCAGCAGATTCTAATGCTGTAGCTAAAAGACAACCTGTTTTTAAATCATACATTTTAAGAATCTTTTCTAGACTATCCACTTCTTTATTTTCTAATTCTAAATCGATGGCTTGACCTAAAATCATTCCATTTAATCCAGCTCTTTTAGAGAACAAATCTACTAATTTTACTTTAATACTATCACTATAATTTGATCCAACTAAGACTTCAAAAGCAGCCGTTAATAAGGCATCACCAGCCAATATTGAATTGGCTTCTCCATAGACTTTATGATTTGATAATTGACCACGACGATAATCATCGTCATCCATCGCAGGTAAATCATCATGGACAATTGAGTATGTTTGTATAAACTCTAATGCTAAAGCGACATCAACCCCTAAATACGGATCATGGCCATAGTCTTTTATTAAAGCTAACATCAATAAAGGACGGACTCTTTTACCAGGAGCCAATAAAGAATAAGCTGCTGCTTCTTTAACTTCTGATGATTCATAATTGCTTAATATTTCTTGTAGTTGTTCATCAATTAATTTCTTCATGATTTTCCTCCTGTGAATAGTCTTCAACAATTTGATTAATTCTCTTTTCATAAGAATTAAGTTGTTTCTGACATGCTTGTGAAAGCTTTAAGCCTTCTTCAAATAATTCAATTGATTGTTCCAATGGTAATTCTGGATTATCCAACTGGCTAACAATGGTTTCTAAGCGTTTCATTGCTTCATCAAATTTAAATTCACTCATACTTGTTCCTTCACTTTCACTTGTACATGTCCATCTTGATAGACTAGTTTAATTGGTTGATTGATATTAATATCTGAAACTGATCGGATTAATCGATCGTTTTGATAACTTATAATATAGCCCTTTTCTAATAAGCGATAAGGCGATTTCAAGGTTAATTCCTGATGACTTAACACTTGTTTATTCTGTGCTTTATCTATTTTCTTGTTTATAACAGAAATTAATTCATCCCTTAAATCATAAATATTACTACTAGATTGATTCAATTTATTGATAGGCTTTCGATTTAATAAATCCTTTTGAATCAGTGAATGTTTCCTATCAAATACAGTCTGTTTATTATCAATTTGACGCTTCATTTGATGAGTCAAACTTAATAGGACTTGTTGACCCTTATAGGTAATTAATCGGGTCTGTTCAAACAACTTGCTCTGGGTTTTATCAAAGCGATAACTAAGGTTTTGATAATGGTGTAGAAATTGATTAAGTTGTTGTATATTTTGTCTTAATTGATAATCCTTATCTACAATTAGTGCATTAGGACGATTTAAGACACTCTGTTTCACTAAATGATTTAGTTCTAATCGTTTCGAATTGATTTTATCTAGAACAAATCGATTCAGCTGATTTAATCGTAAGTTAATCTCATTTCTTACTTCTTTTTGATTAGGGGTTGCGATAACGGCCGCATCTGTAGGGGTTAAACCGCGCTTATCCGCCACATAATCAACCAATGTCACATCAATTTCATGACCAACACCAGTGATAATAGGTGTTTTTGCTTCAAAGATGGTCATAACTAGCTCCAAATCATTAAAGGCCCATAAATCTTCTAAAGATCCTCCTCCTCTTGCAAGTAAAATAACATCAAGTTGTGCATGGTCTGCTTCTTTTAATCGGCTAATTAGTTGTGATGGCGCAAGTGCACCTTGGACCAGTGATTCATACATAAGTACCTTCGCAGATGGCCATCTTGAGGCAAGGGTCTTTTGGATATCCGCTTGTGCTGCTGAGTTTCCACCAACAATCACGCCTATTTTCATTGGATATTTAGGAATTTCTTTTTTATGCTCTTGATTGAAGTATCCTTTTTTATGAAGATTATCTCTTAATTGTAGATACTTTTGATAGAGTGCTCCTTGTCCATCTAACGATAATTGACTAACTACAATTTGAACTTTACCTGAAGCGGCATAGACAGAGACATATCCTTTAACGATGACTTCATCCCCTTCTTGGATCTTGGTTGCAACTTTCAGGGTATTAGAAGCAAACATTACACAATCAATTTTAGCTTTAGAATCCTTTAAACTAAAGTACCAGTGCCCTGAAGAGGCTTTATAAAAATTAGAGATCTCTCCCACACATTCAATATCACTAAGGGCAGGATGACTCTCAAGTGATTTCTTAATCGTTGAAACAACTTGACTGATACTTAAGGCTTGACTCATATATCTAAAACCTTATCCAATGTAGCATTAATTAACTTGTAGGTATCATCTTGATCGCCATAACTTTTTGACATTTCAACTGCCTCGTTAATAAGGGCGGTTTTAGGTGTCTGTAAGATGACAGCTTCACCACAAGCTAAAAGCAAGATAGCTTGTTCAATAAAACCAAGACGTTTAAATTCCCAATCTTTAAGTTCATCATCAATTAATTCGCTTAATTCAATCTTATCTGAAAATACATAATTAATTACTTTTTGAAAGTCCTGGTGTAAACCTAAAAAAGCTTCTTGATCCGAGTCATGCTCAATGTCATCTCGAAGTAATGTTTGGTATAAGTAAATCATTGCGTCTACACGATTTTGATGCCTTGTCATATTATCTACCACCTGTATCTCTTATTTTATCATAACCGTAATCTCTTTAAAAAATAAAAAAGCCCGTAGGCTTAATTAAATTGAAAACCAACAACATTGACATTGACTTCATCAATATGAACATCAGTCATTTGTTTAATTGCTTCAGCGATTTTATCTTGAATTAAACGAGAAGTTCTTTCCGCATTCGTTCCATAATTTAAACGAACTTCAACATCAATTTTCATTAAGCCATTTTTACTTAACTCACAATTAATGCCTTTTTTAAAGCTTCCATCAACAATGTTGACTCCTTCAATCTCTTGAACATTAATACGAGCAATCCATTCAAAGACACTCTTATGAATATTAACGTCTCCTAATTTATTTTCAAATTTTATTTCCGCAAATTCTTGAGCCATAAGGTCACCTCACTCTTTAATATCATACACTATTTCAGTGTTAATTTCACCCGCTTAACTGTTGGGATTATTTTTAAAAAATTCAATTGTCTCAACTTTATCTTGTTGCATTTGATGAATTAATTGTTGGACATCATCAAACTTCAGTTCGTCTCTTAAAAACTTATAAAATGAGAGTTTAACATGCTTTCCATAAATCATTTCATTAAAATCTAAGATATATGTTTCAACACTAATCGGTTCACTCGTATTAAAAGTTAAATTGTGTCCAACATTGGTCATTGCTGGATACCAAGTATCATCAATCAGAATTTTGGTAATATAAACACCCTCTCTTACCTCATGATATTCAGGATTTACTTTCATATTAGCTGTTGGAAACCCAATCTCACGACCTTTTTGGTTACCAGCAACAATCTCACCTGAAATTGTGTAAGGTCTACCAAGCAAGGTAAACACTTCTTGAACATCCCCTGCTTTTAGATTCTCGATGATTCGAGTACTACTAATTTTTTGTTTTTGATAGTCAACTTCATCAATAATATCAACACTAAATAAATCTTCATAATCTAATAACGTTTGAGCAGTCCCCTGCCCTTTGTAGCCAAATCTAAAATCGAAGCCGCAAACAATATTCTTGATATTAAGTGGTTTTAAGATTAGCTCAACAAATTGATCAGGACTTAGTTTCATCATGCGCTCATCAATCTCTAATAATACAATTACTTTCATCCCAAGATCTATTGCTTCATCAATCTTATCTTCTAAAGTCATTATATGTTGAACTTTATCAAATTTTTTCACTACTACGATTGGATCTGGATCAAAAGTAATTAGAGCAGGCACTAAATTATTTTTCTCACTGTTCTCTAATACTTTATTAACAAGTTTTTGATGACCCACATGAAGTCCATCAAAATAACCAATACATGCTGATAAAGGCTGCTCAATTGTTTTAATATCGTCCATATTTACTCTAATAATCTTTATATCCATAATCCTCGTTGACTCCTATATTCTTTTAACTGATAATCATATTGATAAATTGCGACAATATCACCTTGATACACAATAGCCAGCTGATCATCAATATATTCATGTTGTATGCTTTTTCCATTATGAATTGGTTTAATATCATTGACTTCCAATGTTTTATAGTGACTCAAACCTCTTGATAAAGGAATTAATTCATGTTGACCAAGTTCTTCTATTTCAATGCAATCACTTAATGTAAATGGACCATTTTCAGTACGAATTAGTTTACTCATCGACCCAATATTATTTAATTTCTGAGCAATATCTTCACAGAGCGTCCGCATATAGGTGCCACTACTGACAAAGGCTTCAAATTCAAAACTTGTTTCAGTCATTTGAATTAACTTAATTTCAAACACTTCAATGTCTGTATACTGTTGTTCTATTTCAATCTTTTCACGTTGGTAATCAATTAACTTCTTCCCTTTAACTTTTTTAGCTGAAGTCATTGGGACCCTTTGTTTACTATGTCCTATAAATGATTCTAAGACAGATTCTAACTGGCTCTCACTAAATGTTGTAATAGGTTGTTTTTGTTGAACTTGACCCCATATATCTCCTGTATCTGTCTTTATGCCTAACTCACAGGTTGCTTGATACCGTTTTGTTTTGGTATCAATAAAAGGCAAGGCTTTAGTTAGACCGACTAAACAAACTAAAACACCCGTCGCTTGTGGATCAAGGGTGCCTGTATGACCGACCTTTGTTCGATAAAAACGAGAAACTTTATTAACGACATCAAAGGAGGTCCAATCTTTTGGTTTATTGATACATAGAATTCCGTGCATGCATCTATTATAACAAATAAACGCTTTTACTTGACAATCTTTTTATTACGCGTAAAATAACCTTTATAAAAGATGCATAGAGGTAGCAGTGTAGATGAGTAAGCTCACGAGTTGGCAAACCGTGACTGAGCTGAAAGGCAACCACTGCCGAATTAAAGTATTGGGCACAATGCTTTAATGGGGTTATGAGAAAGACTCATAACACTCCTTCCCTTCAGGAAGAGGAGCTAGTTTGTTGTTAAGTTTGAAACTGACCGGGCTAGCCTGGTCTTTTATTTTGAAAGGAGCAACAAACATGCTTAAAAAATTATTATCAATCACACTATTATCCTTACTACTTATCAGTTGTAATCAGAATGCCTCAGAAGCAGACACATTCGTAGTGGGAATGGAATGCAACTACGCCCCATTTAATTGGATACAACAGGAACAAGATGATGAGGCACTGTTCATTGAATCATCCAACGGATACTGTAAAGGCTACGATGTCAGTATCGCCAAAGAAATTGCCAGTCAATTGAATAAAAACTTAGAAATTAAAGTGATTGCTTGGGAAGGCTTAATTCCAGCCCTTAACTCTGGCTCTATTGATGCGATTATCGCAGGCATGAGTTATACTCCAGAAAGAGCCAATCAAGTCAATTTCACAAACCCTTATTATCATTCAGACTATGTCATGATTGTAGAAAAAGATTCAATTTATGCTCAAGCCAGCTCTTTAGATGATTTTAGTAACGCAAGAATTGTTGGACAATTAGGGACCAATTATGACACCATCATTGATCAAATCGATGACGTTAATCACTTAAATCCATTATCAACTTATCCATTAATCGTTAATGCCATTATTAATGGTGCTGCCGATGGAGCTCCAGCTGAAAAGCCAACTGCCCAATCCATTATCAACAGTAATCCAGAACTTGTCATGGTTGAATTTGAACAAGGACAAGGATTTACTCAAACTCCAGAGGTTACTACTGAAGTTAGTATTGCTCTTAAAAAAGAGGATGAACAATTATTATCAGAAATTAATTCTATTTTAGAATCAATCGATCAAAGTCAACGCGATAATTGGATGCAAGCAGCCTTAGAAAGTCCACATCAATAAAATGTTACAAGATACTTTAAACATACTAATTGAGAATCAACAGCTGTTCTTTACAGGAATCAAAAATACATTAATTGTTTCATTAATCGGAACCATTGTCGGACTAATAATTGGCTTTCTTTTATCAATGCTACGTGATATTCAAATTAATCCTCATGATTCATTATTAGTTAAAATAATTAAAAAATTAAGCGTTCTATTAACTAATTTTTACATTGAGTTTGTTAGAGGAACACCCATGATGGTTCAAGCTGTCTTTCTTTACTATTCATTGTATCGAACCCTTAATTGGTCACCAATGACAGCCTCTTTGATTATTGTTTCTTTTAATACCGCTTCCTATATGGCTGAGATTTTAAGAGCAGGTATTCAATCAGTTAATAAAGGACAAAGAGAAGCGGCCCTTGCCATTGGGATGACTCAACAACAAGCATTTAGAAAAATCGTTTTACCCCAGGCACTCAGAAATAGTTTCCCATCTATTGGTAATGAATTTGTTGTAAATATTAAAGATACATCCGTCTTAAATGTTATTTCGATGAATGAACTCTTTAATCAAGGCATGAGCTATGCAGGCAGAACCTATCAGTTTAGTGAAGCGATGCTAATCTTATTGCTTATTTACTTTGTATTAACTTATATTACAACCAGACTATTAAGAGTGATTGAACAAAGACTTAACCAAACGAAAGTGATGGTGATATAAAATGGCTCAATTTAGCATTAAAAATTTAAAGAAAAGCTATCAGGACAATGATGTCTTAAAAGGCATTGATTTAAACTTAGAACAAGGTCAAATTGTCTCCATCATTGGTTCATCAGGTAGTGGAAAATCAACCCTTCTGCGCTGTCTAAATCGATTAGAAAACTATCATGAAGGTGAGATTATGTATAATGACACTAACATTAAAGATCGTCATTTCAATCTAAACCATTACCGAAGTGAAGTGACCATGATTTTTCAAAACTTTAATCTATTTAACCATCTTTCCGTTTTACAAAACTGTATGATTGGTCAAATAGAAGTACTCAAACGAAATAAGAAACAAGCCATTGAAATTGCTGTAGAGAACTTAACCAAGGTTGGAATGAGCGAAACCATTAATCAAAATGTCAATCAACTCTCTGGTGGACAACAACAACGCATCGCCATTGCTAGAGCTCTAAGCATGCATCCGAAAGTCTTACTACTGGATGAACCGACTTCAGCCTTAGATCCTCAAATGGTTGATGAAGTCTTAGAAGTCATCAAAGATTTAGCCAATACAGGGATTACGATGATTATTGTGACCCATGAAATGAACTTTGCTAAAGAGATTTCAGATCGTGTCATCTATATGAAAGATGGAGTCATTGTTGAAGATGGACATCCTGATGTCATCTTTAATAACCCTTCTCATCCTTATACACAAGATTTCTTAAGAAAATACCTATAAAAAAGTTGAAGCGATTAAACTTCAACTTTTATTTTTATTCTTTTTCTACTTCAATAATTTTCTCAACATCGCCCACTAAAATTGAGTAATCATTGGCCACTTTCATGGCAGCAACAATGGCTTCATCCGTGACTTCAAATGGCATATTACCCATCGTATCTTCTGGATCATTGGCCGCTTTAGCAATCTCCATTAATTCGTCATTACTAATATCCGCGACACCTAACTCCTCAAAAGATGTTGGCAAACTGAGTTTCTTACAGAATGTAATAATCTTTTCGATTTCTTTGTCTGGTCTATTTTCTAAAACCATTTGAGAGATTGTTCCAAAGGCTACCTTTTCACCATGCATTAAATCATATAAATCTGAATTAACATATATCCCATTATGAATTGCGTGAGCTGCCGCAAGTCCGCCACTTTCAGCACCAAGTCCTGATAAGAGTGAATTGGCTTCAATCACATTTTTAACAGCTTCAGTTACCATTTCGTTATTAATGGCTAACACTGCTGCAATCCCATCTTATAAGACCGTTTCATAACATAGTTTAGCAAGAGCCATCCCCGCTTTTGATTGAAGACCACTGGCTAAGTTTTCACCATTTGATTTTCTTACAGCATCGGCTTCAAAATACGTTGATAATGCATCCGCAATTCCAGCGATAAATAATCGTACCGGCGCTTTAGAAATTAAATCTTCATCCATTAGAACAATATTTGGATTGGTATCTAAGAATAAATAATCTTCAAATTGCCCTTCATCCGTATAGATAACGGCTAAGCCCGTTGTTGGGGCATCCGTAGAAGCAGATGATGGCACAATAATTAGTGGTAGATCAGCTTTATGGGCAACTGCTTTAGCGGTATCCAGAATACCTAAAATAACATCGACTTCATGATTTTCTAATTCGTTAACATGTTTTTCAATTTCAGATTCTGAACATTCTCCACCAAATTCGACTAATTCGATTGAGTGATCAGCATCCTTATAACTTGATTCTAATTCATCGCGATAATTTTCTAAAACAAAAGTATCGACAATCGCATAGACACCCTTCTTTCCGATTTCTTTTGAGTAGTCTGATAGACTTCCGATTAGATTTGGACCTTGGATATACTTTCCTGCTGATACATGAATTTTGTTCATAATTCCTCCTCTTTCTACACTTTTATTGTAAAAGACAAAAATAAACGACACAAACGAACTTATTAGTGTTTTAAATAGTAGAAATTGAGATATTACTCATATGTTGGTCATCATTTATATTTATTGGACAGTTAATAAATTTTGTCATTACAATATATAAATAGTATAAAGTGTATGAAAAAAGTGTTGTTTTACCAACACTTATTCTTCAGTTTTATTAATTTGAGCAATCAATTCATCGATTCGATTTCCTTGATCAATTGAATCATCAATCTTAAAAATTAAGTCAGGTGTCTTACGAATCTTAAGACGCTGTGCTAATTGAGATCGAACAAACCCTTTAACTCGATTAATCTCATCTAAACGATCTTGAGCACTAATTTCCTTTGTATTTAAGAAAGAAACATAGATATTAGCAAAGCTATAATCACTGGTTACTTCTACATCGGTGACTGTCACAAAGCCAAATTTTGAATTCTTCACTTCATTTTGAAGGATATTTGAAACTTCTCTTCTAATTTGAGATTCAATTCTTTCTAATTTTTTGTTACTCATTCTTGTGGAACCTCCACATCTCCATAGACTTCAATAATGTCATCAACTTTGATGTCATTAAAGTTTTCGATTGTAAGACCACAGTCATACCCTTCTCTAACTTCACGAACATCATTTTCGAAACGTTTTAATGAACCTAAACGACCTTCATAAACAACGACACCATCACGGATAACTCTTGCGGATGAATCTCTGACGATTTTACCATCTGTCACCATACATCCTGCAATGGTCCCAATACGAGACACTTTAAAGGTTTGACGAACTTCTGCTTGTCCAAGAATTTGTTCTTCAAAGACAGGTGCCAACATTCCTTTCATGGCTGATTCCATTTCTTCAACC